>NZ_BMQM01000016.1 GCF_014648115.1 Deinococcus seoulensis | reverse complement strand
GGTCACTCGGCACACGCTCTTTCACTGGTGGCCCTTGTTGGCTAATTAATCGGAGTCCGTATGAGTGGCAGCAGAGCGAGTAGACGCAAAACGGGTTCCGGTTTGTCGGCGGAACAAACGGAATCCGTATCAGTCGGCCCGTTCCGCGTGGCGGTCCAGGCCGTCCGCGAGGGCCTGAAGGGCGGGCCGCAGCGCCGGGAGTTCCACGCGGGCCGTGTGCCAGATCAGCGCCGCCTCGATCCCGAAGTAGTCGTGCGACACGAGGTTCCGCACGTCGCGCAGCAGTGCCCACGGCACGTGCGGGTTGGTGTCCTGCACGGACTGCGGAATGAACTTGGTGGTCTCGCCCAGGCGTGCCAGTCCGTGCAGGACGGCCTCGTGCACCAGTTCGTTCCGTTCGAAGTCGCTGAGGGTCAGGCCGTCCGTGAAGTGTGCGATGCGGTCGATGGCGCGCAGCAGGTCGAATACCCGCCAGCGCCAGCGTTTCTCCCGGTGCGAGCGGGGCAGGTGCTCGGGGACGCTCAGCACGTCGATGGCGTCTGCAAGGATCTCGCGGCGCAGCGGGTCGCGCAGGGCGGCGCCCGTCACGACGTCTACCCGGCGGGACAGGGCCCGCTCGAACACCTCGCGCGCGCGCATCAGGTCCAGCAGGCCGCGCGGAACGCCCGGCGCGAAGTCGATCAGCAGGTCGATGTCGCTGGCCTCGCCCGCCTCGCCGCGCGCGACCGACCCGAACACCTGCACGCGCGTGACACCCAGCGCCTCCCACTGTGCCTGCGCCGCCCGTAGCCGCGCCGCGACCGTCTCGAGGCGAACATCCGGAAACAGCGGCTGGGCAGCGTTCATGGCGCCCAGGATACGGCGTGCCAGTGCGCGCGGACCGTATCCTGAACGGGTGATTATCGCCGTGGGCCACGACCTGATCGAGATCGACCGTATCCGGCGCATGCTGGACCGTGAAGGGCAGCGGGCCGAGAAGCTGTTCACGCCTGCGGAACTCGCGTACTGCGCGCGCCTGAGCGACCCGGCGCCCAGTCTCGCGGCGAGGTTTGCGGCCAAGGAGGCCTTCCAGAAGGTCTGGCCGCGCCCGCACGGCTGGCGGGACGTGTGGGTGGAGCGCACGCCCACGCCCGGCGGGCCGTTCCCGTTCGCGCGCCCGCATCTGGAATTCGCGCCGCACATCGCGCAGCACATGCGCGAGCAGGGCTGGGCGGCGCACCTGACCCTGACGCACACGAAGGAGCACGCCTCGGCCGTGGTGATTCTCGAGGGACTGGTCCCCGCCACGGACCTGCCCCCACCAAGGACTTGAGCGTTCCTGAAGAGAGCGGCCCGCGCCCCCCACAATCGTCGCCTCGCTGACACCCGGCCGGGCGGGCGCGGGCCTACGCTGGGGCATGAACCCTGCACGCAGGCCCGCGTTCCCCGTCCGGCTGGCACCGCTGGCCCTGCTGCTGGGCGCCGCGCTCCTGACGGCCCCGGCGGCACGGGCCGCGCCCGGAACGTCAGCGTCCGCCGCAGCGAAGGCAGCCGCCCCGGCGCGGGCCAGCGCTGCCGAGCAGGCCGCCATGACGCGCGGCCGGACGCTGCTGCGGGACTTCTACGCCGTGCGGCTCGACGGGTTGTGGGGGGCGTTCTCGCCGGGCGTGCGGTCGCAGTGGGGCACCCTGGAGTCCTTCCGGTCGTTCCGGCGGGACGGACTGGCGCAGTACGGCCCGGAACGGCAGGTCGTGCAGGAACGCACCTTCACGCGCGGCCCCGAGGTGTTCTACGTGCGCAGCGCCGCCTTCGAGAAAGCGCCGGAACTGGTGTGGGCGGTCGTGCTGGGCTTCACCGGCACGCAGGTCACGACCTTCGGCATTGCGCTGGAAGAGGACCGCAGCGACGCGCCCGTCGCCCTGCGCCGCACCCTGAACGCCCCGTAGCATCCCGTGGCGCCGTGGCGCGGCGTCCCGTGGCGCGGCTGGTCATACGGATTCCGTTTATTTCGTTGACAACCCGGAAGGGCGCCGGGTTGCCAACTCCACGTCCGGAACCCGCTTCGACTCCTACTCGCTCCGCTCGGATTGAATAGCTTTTAAAGCCATTCAATCGGAGTCCGTATCAGGAGCCGCCCTGGCTGGTCTGCCGGGCCAGTTCGCGGCCCTGGCGGTCCGTGACGGTGAAGGTGTACTGCGCGGTGTCCTGCCGCAGCCAGTTCACGCGCTGGTCCACGCAGGCGTCCGGCAGGTCCAGCTGGGCGGGTGTGGGGTACGCGCGGTCGATGCTGTTCTGCCGGAACGTTTCGAGTTCGCGGGTCAGGCTGTTTGCGCAGTTCTGCGCGGCGGCCTGGGTGGTCACGCGGCCCGCGTCGGTCAGGGGGTCTTTCTGCTGGACGGTCTGCACGGCGTTCAGTTGCCGTTCCAGCGCCTCGACGCGGCGGGTCAGGTCGGCGTTCTGCGCGCGGGCCTCGCGGTCCTGGCAGCCGCTCAGCAGCGGCAGCAGCAGCAGGATCAGGGCGGGACGCTTCATGCGGCCAGGGACGAACAGGGCAGGGCGGAGGCAGGGCGCGGGCGGCGGATCACGCGGCGCAGGTTAGCGCACGGGCCGCCGCGTGGACCGGGCACCGTCTTTCATTCGTTTCTTCATGAAGGTGCGCGGCCCGGTCGGCAGAAGCGCGCCGCCTCCTTCCGGGAGCGGGAAGGCAGGCGGCGCGCAGAGCCAGTCAGATCAGCGGTTCAGGACGCTGACGATCTCCACGTGGCTGGTCTGCGGGTAGAAGTCGTGCGGGATGACTTCCGCGAGTTTCCAGCCGCGCCGCACGAGGTCGCCCACGTCGCGCGCCCAGGTGGCCGGGTCGCAGGACACGTACACGAGGCGGTCGGCGGTGCTGGAGTTGATGTGCTCGCGCGCGCCCTCCTCCAGTCCGGCGCGGGGCGGGTCCACGACGATCACGTCGGTGCCCAGTTCGCTGAAGCGCGCCGCGTCGCCGCTGCGGAAGGTGACGTTGCTCTCGCCGCTGACAGCCACGTCCTGGCGGCCGCGGGCGAGCGCCTCGGGCGCGGCGTCCAGCACGGTCACGCGGCGGAAGTTCGGGGCGAGGTGACGGCCGATCGCGCCGGCCCCGCCGTACAGGTCCACGGCGTGCTCGCCCTTCCCGGCCAGTTCGGCGGCCCGTTCGTAGGCCAGTCCGGCGGCCTGCGGGTTCACCTGCGCGAAGCCCGTGGCGGACACGCTGACCTGCACCTGCCCGAACTGCTCGCGGATCTCGCTTTCCCCGGCGATCAGGCGCACCCCGGCGCTGAAGCGTTTCCCGGCGGGTTGCGCCAGGGACACGCCGACCACGCCGGCTTCCATCAGGTGGTCGCTGGCGCGCAGGTACTGGCGGGTCTCGCCCGGCCCGATCAGCGCGGCGACGACCTCGCCGGTCAGGCGGCTGGCGCGGAACGCGACCTCGGTGGCGGGGTCCAGCAGCGTGGGGTCGATGCGGTCCATGACGGCCTGAATCTGCGGCATGACCAGCGGGTCCTTTTGCACGACCAGCGGTTCGCTGCCGCGCCGCTCGCGGTACGCCAGCCCGCCGGGCGTCACGAGGTACTGCGCGGTGTTGCGGTACCCCCACGCCTCGGGGCTGGGGACGGTGGCGGCCACGCCGTGCTGCACCTTCGCGATGCGGCTCAGGGCCTCCTGCACGAAGGCGCGTTTGAAGTCCAGTTGCGCCTCGTACGTGGCGTGCGCCAGGTCGGCGGTGGGCAGTTCCGGGCCGTCCACGCGGGCGGGACTGCGGCGCAGCACCTCGACCGTCTGGCCCTGGCGTACGCCCTTCCCGGCGCGCACGCGGGCCGTGACCTGCTCGCCGGGCAGCGCCCCGCGGACCAGCACCACGCCGGACTCATCCCGGGCGAGCCCCAGCCCCCCCGCAACAAGTTTCTCGATTTCCAGCGTAAGTAAAGCGTCCGACATAACGTACAGGGTAGCGCGTCCGGCACCTGCGCCGCTGCCCTCAGCTCACGTTGCGCCCCGCGCGGCCCCTGCCCACGGAGCGCGGCGGCCCCCGGGGAATCACCCCCGGAGGCCGCCGCGCCGCTGTCTCACAGCCTTCAGTTCTCGTATTCGAGGTACGTGTAGCCCAGCAGTTCCTCGCCGTAATCGTCGAGCATCTCCTGTTCCTGCTCGCCGGTCAGGGTGCCGAGTTTGATGGCGGCGTCGGCCTGATCCTCGATGGCGTCGCGCAGCATGGGTTCCTCGTAGCCCATGGATTCGATCATGCGCCGCGCCTTCTGGCCGCGCACGAACAGGTCGATGTGGTACTTCCCGCCGGGGCGGACGGTCACGTGGGCCTCGCTGACCTTGCCGAACAGGTTGTGCGCGCTGCCCAGCACGTCCTGGTACGCGCCCATCAGGAACACGCCCAGGTAGTAGGGGCGGTCGCCGGGTTCGTGCAGCGGCAGGGTGGCTTTCACGTCGCGCAGGTCGATGAACTTCTCGATCTTGCCGTCGCTGTCGCAGGTGATGTCCACGATGGTCGCCTGACGGGTGGGTTTCTCGTTCAGGCGGTCGAGCGGCACGATGGGAAAGAGCGCCTGAATGGCCCAGTTGTCCGGGAGGCTCTGGAACAGGCTGAAGTTGCAGATGAACTTGTCCGCCAGGACTTTCTGCAGGTCTTCGAGTTCGTCCGGGACGTACTTCTCGTTCTGGATGAGTCTGGCGATCTTGCGGAGGATGGCGTTGAACAGCGCCTCGCCGCGCGCCCGGTCGGGCAGGGTCACGTAGCCCAGGTCGAACAGGTTGTGCAGCGTCTGCTTGTCGCCGACGGCGTCGTTGTACGACTCGCGGTAGTTGCGGGCCGTGATGTTCGCCAGGATGTCTTCCATGTCCTTGACGATCTGGTGGCTGTTCTCGTCGGCGGGGGCGAGATCCTCGAGGTCGCGGGTGGGGCCGGTGACATCCACGACGGGCAGGATCAGCACGGCGTGGTGCGCGGTCAGTGCCCGGCCGGATTCGGACACGATCACGGGTTCCGGGACGTTGCGGGCCTTGCAGACTTCCTGCACGGTGTACACGATGTCGGCGGCGTACTCGCGGACGGTGTAGTTCATGCTGGCGTAGAAGGTGGTCTTGGAGCCGTCGTAGTCGACGCCCAGGCCGCCGCCCACGTTCAGGTACTTCAGTTGCGCCCCGGCGGCGATCAGACCGGCGTACGTCTGGGTGGCCTCGCGCACGGCGACCTTCACGCGGCGGATGTCGGTGATCTGCGACCCGATGTGGGTGTGCAGCATGACCAGCGTGTCCAGCATGTCCTCTTCACGCAGGCGTTCGACGACGCGCAGCAGTTCGTAGGCGTTCAGGCCGAACTTCGCCTGATCCCCGCCGCTCTCCTCCCACTGCCCGGAGCCGCGCGCGTGCAGCTTGAAGCGCACCCCCATGGCCGGGCGAACGCCGAGCGCCTTGGCCTGCTTGAGGATCCGGTCGAGTTCGCTGTACTTCTCGATGGTGATGACCACGTTCTTGCCGAGCGTGCGGCCCCACAGTGCCAGCTTGATGAAGCCGTCGTCCTTGAAGCCGTTGCAGCACAGCAGCGCGTCGGGGTGCATCTTCTGCGCGAGGCACAGCGCCAGTTCGGCCTTGCTGCCGGCCTCCAGGCCGTGCGCGTAGTCGTACCCGGCGGCGGCGACACTCTCGACGACCATGCGGCGCTGGTTGACCTTGATGGGGAACACGCCCTGGTAGTGCCCGGTGTACCCGTACTCCTGAATGGCGGCCTGGAAGGACTCGTTCAGGTGCTTGACGCGGCCCGTGATGACCTGCGGGAAGCGCAGGATGACCGGCAGGCTCTCGCCGCGGTCCACGATCTCGTCCACGATGGCGCGCAGCGGGGCGTGCAGGCCGGGGGTGGGGGTCACTTCGACCTGGCCCTTGTCGGACACGCGGAACCAGCCGCCGGACCAGTTGGGCACCTGGTACAGTTCGGCGGCGTCGGTGGTGGAAAATATGCTGGGTGTCGTCATTGAGGGCGTCCTCCTCCGTGTGGATAGGCTCGCCGTGCGCGGGGTTCGGAGGTGCTGCGCTCCCCGGACAGCGGGTGGGGCGGGCAGCACTCACGGACGCCGTGCGAAACCGGGCGCATGATACGGCAAACGCTGCGGCGCGGATGTCATCTGCTCCCTGATTGCCTGCCTTCACCGTTCGTGGGGGGCGGCCTCACGGGCGCACGCCGACCCGGCACACACGCGGAGCACACGGGAAGGGCACACGGGAAGGGCATACAAGAAGAAGGGAGCGGAGGCTTTCACCTCGCTCCCTTCTGGCTGGCGGTCCGGACGGGATTTGAACCCGCGACCTTCTGCGTGACAGGCAGATATGCTAACCGCTACACTACCGGACCAGCGGAACAGAGGTTAAGGGTCACAGGCCCGGAAGTCAAGAGGGCACACCCTCACCGGCATCCTCACGAGCGGCTGACCACCCGGTCACGCCCACTGTCCTTGGCTTCCCGCAGGGCCGAGTCGGCACGCTCGAAGGCGGCCTGCACGGCCTCGCCGGGCTGCACGACACTCAGGCCGGCGCTGAGGGTCACGCGTTGCCCGCCGGTGAAGGTGCGGCGCGCGACCTCCGCGCGGACCTGTTCGAGCAGCGCGGCCGCCTGTGCGGACACGTCCTCCGTAGCGTCCGGCGGCAGCAGCAGCGCGAATTCCTCGCCGCCCCAGCGGTACGCCTGCCCGCGCCCCGCCAGTACGTCCAGCAGCACGTCGGCCACGCCGCGCAGCACGCGGTCCCCGGCCGTGTGCCCGTGCGTGTCGTTCACGCGTTTGAAGTGGTCGATGTCCAGCACGGCCAGCGCGGTGCCCGGCGCCTGGGCGCGGCGGGTGTGTTCGTCGAAGGCGCGGCGGTTGAGCAGCCCGGTCAGCGCGTCGCGTCGCTGCGCCTGTTCGCCCGCCAGGTAGCGGCGGTTGATCTCGGTGAACGCCCCGCCGTACGACACGACGATCAGGCACACGACCAGCAGCAGCAGCGGCGTGTTGCTGGACAGGGACGGTTGCAGTCCCAGCGCCTGCCAGCGCCAGACCAGCAGCGTGGCGGCGGCGCTCAGGCCCAGCCCGGTCAGGCGGCCCATGCGGGCGTCGTCCGTGAACAGCAGCGTCCAGGCGAGCACGGTGCCCGGCGCGAGCAGCAGCAGCACGGTCAGCAGCAGCGGGTCGCCGCTCAGGCCGCCGGGCCGCGACAGCAGCGCCACGACCAGCACGAACGCGATGGTCGTCAGCGGGAACGCGCGGCGCAGCGTGTCGTGCCAGCGCGCGGGCAGCAGCAGGTGCAGGGCCGCGCCCAGCAGCGCCGTGCCCGACAGGGCCACCAGCACCCGCAGCGAGCCGGGGGACGCGCCGATCCCGGCGATCAGCAGCGAGCCCGCCACCATCGGCAGCGCCACCCGGAAGTACAGCCGCCCGATGCGCTCGGGAATGCTGAACGGGTCCGGGGCGGTGATGGGAGGCCGGGCGCCGCCGCCGTTCACGCGCTGCACCGCAACCGACCAGCGCGCGCCGCACACCGGTCCGTCCGGGCCTGGGTCAGCGTGCAGGGTGACGGCATGAATGGAGGTAGCGTGAATGGAATCGGCATGAGGTTCGGAACTCCGGGTCGCTGCCAGCGCAGGACCTGGGACGGAGCATAGCCGCGCGCACCTGCCAGCGCTCTGACAACTGCCGAAGCGGGCCGCACATGAACGCCGCGCCGGGGCGGCCGGACCGCTACCATGCGGGCATGTTCGGCCGTGACCCTCACCGGGCCGCCCTGCGCGGGGTGGGGGACGTGCTGGGCCGCGACCTGAGCGCCCTGCGGCCCCTGCTGCGCGCCGCCCTGCCGCGCGGGGGCGTGATCGCGGCGGCGCGCGGTCAGGCGCGCGTGGTGACGGCCCTGGGCGCCCCCACCCCCACGGTCACGACTGCCCCGCACGACTGGACGCCAGACCCGTGGCAACCAGACCCGTGGGAACCAGACTCGTGGGAACCGGTCCCGTGGGGGCTGGCGCGGTGGGAACTGGCCAGCGTGACCAAACCGTTTACCGGGGCGCTGGCCGCCGCGCTGGTGGCAGCCGGGAAGCTGGAATGGCACGCGCCCCTCTCGGCGCTGGGCGGGCCGCTGCGGGGCGTGCCGCGCACGGTCACGGCGTGGCGACTGGCGACCCACACGGCGGGCCTGCCGGCCCACCCGGCCCGCGCGACCCTGACGGTCCTGACCCGTTACCACGACCCGTACGGCGGGATGGACGCGCGGGCCGTGCTGGGCAGCGTGCGCCGCTGGGCGGGCGTGCCGGGCCGCTTCGTGTACTCGAACCTGGGCATGGGCGCCCTGGCGCTGGCCTGCGCGCACGCCGACGGGCAGGAGTGCAGCGCCGACGGGTACGGGCGGGCACTGCGCCGCCACGTGACCGGCCCGCTGAACCTGGATGTCAGCCTCACGGCCCGGCGGGCGGCGGCCACGCATGCGCCGCACACGGGGTTCGGCCCGCTGGCCGGGGCGGGCGGTCTGTTCGCCACGCCGGACGCCCTGCTGAGCTTCGCGCAGGCGCACCTGCCCGGCACGGCCGCGCCCACGGGACCGCTGGGCGCGTGGCAGGACACGGTGCGCCCGCAGGGGCTGCCGCCGGGCGTGCAGGTCAGCGCCGGGTGGCTGGCGCGCGGCCCGCTGCGCTGGCATGACGGCGTGGCCCGCCATACCCGCACCGGGCTGGCCTTCGACGCGCCCAGCGGCGCGGTCCTGGCCGTGCTGGCGCGCGGTGGCGAGCCGCTGCTGGGCCGCCGCGCGCAGGTGACGCGCCTGCTGCTGCGGGCGCTGGAGTGAACCGGGTGACAGCGGGCGGGTCTTCAGGGGGCAGGGTCTTCAGGGAGTGGGTACGACCCAGGTGACGCTGCGGGCGTCGTTGATGGCGGTGGGCAGGGTGGCGCTGCGCCAGTTGCCGTTCTGCAGACCCAGCAGCGTGTCGTGGCGGCGCAGGCTGCCAGCGCTCAGGGCGTACAGGTACCCGTCGGGGGCGACGGTCAGGTCGCGCAGGCCCGCGACGTTCTCGATGGTGGCGGCGGCAGCGGCACTCTGGCCGTTCCAGAGGCGCAGGGGTTCGCTGCTCGCGCCGGACAGGGTGTTGTCGCGCCACGCGGCCAGCAGGGTCTGGTTGCCGCTGCCGCTCCAGAGGCGGTCGTAGCGGACGTTCCCGAAGGCGCTGAGGGTCGTGGTGCTGTCGGGCACGCCGCTGCTGCCCAGTTTCTGAATCCCGGTGTCGGTCGCGGCGATCAGCTGCCCGCCGTAGTTGGCGAGGTCGCGGATGGCGGGCGCGGCGACGGGCTGGCTGACCTCGGCCACCGGGTCGCCGGTGCTGGCGGGCGCGGCGCGCAGGACCTCGCTGCCTCCGCCCAGGCGGGCGCGGGCCACGACGCCCAGGTCGCCCTGCACGGCCACGCGGGTGGGGGGCGTGTCGCTGCCCGGCGCGGGTTGCAGCGCGGCTGGCAGCGCAGCCGTCCATTGCAGCGCGGCGTTCTGGTACATGGCGAGGTTCTGCACGCCGCCGCAGTCGCTGAGGATCAGCAGGCGGTCACGCGCGGCGTTCTGCGCGGCCTGGACGGTGCAGCGCGGCGTGTAGGGGGGGTCCGGGTAGGCGCGCGGGTCGCTCAGGTCGGCGGCGCGGCTCTCGGTCCCGGCGGCGCGGGTCAGGGTGACGCGCTGCCCGCCGGTGGGCGTGGTGACGTTCACGCCGCCCGTGACGGCCTCGCGGGCGTCCTCGGTGACGGTCACGGCGCCGCTGCTGCCGGACGGCGTGACCGCGCGCAGGACGGTGCCGCCGTCGGTCAGCAGGACCAGGCGCAGGGAGGCGCTGCCTTCCTCGGTGCCGGTGCAGGCGGCCAGCAGCAGCGGCAGCGCCAGCAGGGCGGCCAGCGGGGCGCGGGGTGGGCGGGCGGGACGGTGGGTCGGCATGGGGGTTACCTCGTGGTGGGGTCAGGGGTTGATGAGCGGCACGCTCAGGCCGTCGCCGGTCAGGTCGAACAGCGGGTAGAACGACTGCCCGGGCAGGCCCACGGCCACGCGGTAGCGGCGCAGACCCAGGTCCGCCTCGGCCTGGAGTGCCCAGCAGCAGCGGTCGATGGTCAGGCCCAGCACCGGGGAGAGCGGCGCGGGGTTCTGCCGCACGCCGTCCACCCAGGTGAAGGTCTGGCGCAGGCTGCCGCTCAGGTACGCGCCGGGCGGCTGCCCGCTGCGGCCCAGGCCCACGCTGAGCCGCAGCGGGTCCAGGGTCAGGGTGTCGGTGGCGCGGTCGTCGGGGTAGGTGCCGCTGCGGGTGCGGGCATACGTGCCCCGGCCGGACAGGGCGGCGCGGCTCCCGAACTGCCAGGAGGCGTCCAGGCTGGCGCGGGTCAGTTCGGTGCGCGGCTGGTCCAGGCCCGGCGTGTTCAGGGTCGCGCCGAGTGCGAGGCGCTGGCCGGGGCGGGTGGCGTTCAGGCTGCCGGTCAGGGTGGGTTGCGTGAACCCGCCGCGCACCAGATCGTACGGGCCGCCGTACGTGACGTTCCAGTTGGTGGCGCTGCCCTGCACGGTGCCGGCGCTGACGCTCAGGGTGCCGTTACTGGTCGCGCCGGCCGGGCGGGTCAGGTACAGGCTGTGCGCGGTGCTCAGGCGGTAGCGGCCCCGCCAGGTCAGGCTGGCGTCCCCGATGAGCTGCCCGGTGGGCGGCAGCAGGCGCTCGGTGCCGCTGAGGGTCAGGGGGTTCAGGACGGTGTCGCTGGTGCGTGACAGCGAGTAGTTCACGCGGGCCTCGTTGATGACCGGGGTGCTGACGTTGTGCGTGACACTGACCGTGAAGTTGTTGGTGCGCACGTCGCCGCTGACCGTGCCACTGACCGTGAACGGGCGCGGCCCGGTCGTGCGGTCGTAGCCGCCCTGCGCGGTCAGGGCCAGCGTGGACGGCCACTGCGGGCGCGGCGCGGCCTTCACGCTTCCTGCCGCGCCGGTCGGTGCCAGCGGCAGGGTGCTGTTCCCGGCGGTGTTGCTGAGGGTCGCGGAGTACGAGAAGGTCTCCAGTTCGCGGTCCGTGAGGTCCACGGTGCTGGTCGCGTTGAGGTTCAGAGGGCTGCGGTTCACGCCCAGCGTGAAGGTCGCGGGCTTCTGCTGGTCGTCCTTCAGGAAGAGGTCGCGGCTGTACGACACGCCGAACGTCACGTCCCGCACGGGCACGGTGGACAGAGTGACGCTCAGGGGGGCGCTGAGGGTCCGGCCGTACAGCGCGTCGAACGCGAAGGGACTGGTGCCCTCGGTACGCAGGTACGCCGCGCCCACGCTGACGGTGTTGGTGGTGTTGAACCGCTGCGTGAGGGTCGCGCCCAGGTTCAGCTGCACCGTGCGGGCGCCCGTGCCGTAGTACCGCCCGGTGAAGGTGTTGCTGAGGCTCAGGTCCGCGTTCTGCCAGGGTCTGGCGGTGTACGCGAGGCTGTGCTGCTCCTCCAGGCGTTCGGTGGTGATGTTCACGCCCTGCGCCGACGCGCTGCGCGACAGCGGGTTGCTGGCCCCGGTGTACCGCCCGGCACTCACGCGGAAGTCCGCGCTGAGGTTCCCGTTCGTGTACACCTTGGGGTCCACCGTGACTTCCGGGAGTTTCAGAGGCGCACTCAGGGCCGTGGTGGGTTCCGGGCCAAAGCGGTTCACGTAGTTGAATTCCGCCGTGAACAGCGGGTAGTCCACCTTCGCGCCGAACGTGACGTTCGTGACGCCCCGCTGCGGGTCGGTGTCGCCCCGCCCGATGTCGCTGCGCGTGACGCCCAGCGTGTAATCCAGGTCGCGCAGTGCCAGTTCCAGCGGCACGCGGCCCCGCACGCCGAAGTTCAGGTCCAGGTCGTAGCCGCTGCTGCCCACCGGGCGGGGGTTCGCCAGGGTGTACAGGTTCACGCGGTCCACCCACGCCAGCGGCCCGTACGAGCGCAGGCTCACGCCCAGGCCCAGGCCGGGGTCGCGGTTCTGGTAGTAGCGCAGCAGCGTGGTACCCAGCGTACTGCTGCCGATACTGAACGGCAGGTCGGCCTGCACGGTGAGGCCGTCGGTGGCGTCCCGCCCGACTTCCAGGCGCGGCTGGCGTTCCGGGTCGTTCAGGGGCAGTACCAGCACCGGCAGGAACAGCACGGGCACGTCGGCCAGCAGCAGTTGCGCGCGGTACGCGACCAGCCGGTCGCCGGGGTACAGCAGCAGCCGCTCGGCGCGGAACGCGAAATCGTTCGGTGTGCGGCCGCAGCGGGCGCAGGTCGTGAAGTACCCGCCCGTGGCGCGCAGCTGCCCCGGAATGCGCTCTATCTCCTGACCGCGAATTTCCAGTTGCGCGTCGCTGATCAGCACGTCCTCGCCCGTCACCTGCTCCTGCCCGAGTTCCACGACTAGGTTCTCGCCGCTGAGGTTCTGGCCGTCCCCGGCGCTGCGGTAACTGGCCGCGCCGATCAGAGTCAGGGTGCGGCGCGTGCGGTTGAACTCCACGCGCCGCGCGCGGACCACGTCGTCATCCACGCGCAGTTCGACGTCGCCCGTGATGATCACCAGTTCCTGGTCGTCCACCTGCCGCAGTTCCAGCGTGTCGGCCGAGATGATCTTCACCGTGCGGGCCTGCGCGCCGCCCAGCAGACCACCCAGCAGGCCCAGGCCCAGCAGCGCGGCCCGCAGCCGCCCACGGCGGCGGCGACGCGTCATGGGCGGCTCATTCGGACTCCGATTGAATGGGCGGCAAAGACCATTCAATCCGAGCGGATGCGAGTGGAAGAGAAGCGGGTTCCGGACGTGGAGCTGGCAATCCGGTGAAGTTCCGGGTTGTCAGCGAAACAGACGGAATCCGTATCATTCAGCGGCCGTCCACAGCGCCGTCGCCAGGACCGGGGCAGCGGCAGGCAGCGGCAGGGCGGGCAGTGGCAGCTCTGGGGTGGGCAGGGCCGCGCCCATCGCCAGCACGGGCCGCTCGGCGGGCAGGGTGGTGGGCCGCGCGCCGGTCAGGGTGCCCAGCACCGTGCCCGGGTAGTAGAAGCCCAGCACGTGCAGGTGGTCGTACCCGGCGCGCGCCAGTCCCAGCGCCCCGTACTGCGAGAGGCCCACGCCGTGCCCCGCGCCGCTGCCCGTGATGACCAGCGGGTTCAGGCCCGCCAGGGTCACGCGCGTGCCCGACGCGCCCAGCGACCGCACGAAGCCCCCGGCGTTCGCGCCGCTGAGTTTCATGGCGCCCGAAGCGCCCACCAGCATGATCTCGGCCGGGCGGCCCGACTCGCTCAGGCGCGTGACGGTCACGCTGGTCAGCGCGCCCGTCTTCGCGCCGTACTGCGCCGCGACCGCCTGCACCTTCGCGAGCGGCACGCTCACCTGCCAGCTGGCACGCGGACTCCCGGCCGAGAACGGGTCCGGGCGGGCCGTCAGGTACGGAAGGTCCGTGCCCCACACCTCGGCGCTGGAGGCCGTGAACCCGCCGGAATCACTGCTGAAGTACGTGCTGGCCGCCCGGCCGCCGAACGCCACGACCTGCGCGCGCGTGGCGGCCACGGCGGCGTCCGAGGCGGGCTTCTCGGCCCTGACGCCCGGGTACACCTGGCAGCTTTCGGTGGCGCAGGTGTCGTACGGCGCGGCCGGGTTGATGCGGGCCGACACGTACGTCCGCGCGATCACCGCCTGCGCCTGCACCGCCGCCGACGGCCACGAGGCGGGCATCTCGGCCGGAACCACGGCCCGCAGGTACTCCTCGATGTCCACCACGTTGATGCCCTGCACGCCGCCCCGCTCGATGCGCAGCTGCACGCCGCCCCGGTAGGTGGTTCCGGCGATCTCGACCGTGCGGCCCGCGCCGGGCGGCAGGTACAGGGTGGCGCTGCCGGTCGGCTGGCCGTTCAGGGTCAGTTGCGCCGCCGCGCCCGACCCGGACACCCCCACCGTCCATGCCTGCGTGGGCAGCGTGGTGGACGGCAGCGCGCCCGAGACCGATCCCGGCACGCCTGTCACGGGGGCCGGTGAGGACGGCACGCGCACCGTGAGTTGCGGCGCGGCCGCCACCAGCACGCGCACGTTCAGGGCAGACGCGCCGCCCAGGCCCAGCAGCAGCGTGGACAGCAGAGAAGCGCCGAGACGCAGACATGAACGCATGATCAAGGCCGAGTATACCCACGCCGCCCAGCACGCGCCTGACAGAACCGTGAGAGCCCCGCCGCCACCCAGGCCAGACGCACAGGCCAGATACACCACAGGCCGGACACACCCCACGGTGGACGTGACGTGAACGCACGCCCCACCCGCCGCACCCCACCGCCGCGCCATCATGCCCGGCATGACCCCCGACGCCCCCACCCCACCCGGCCACGTCTGGGCACACGTCGGCCAGCCGTTCACGCCGCCCGCCCCCCGCCCGGACGGCACGCACTACGACTTCATCGTGATCGGCGCCGGCCGCATGGGCAGCCTCCTGACCCTGGCCCTGACGCGCGCCGCGCCCCAGACGCGCCTGCTGCTGATCGAACAGGGCGGCCTGCCCAACGAGGAAGGCCACACCATCCTCGCGCCCGGCGTGTGGACCACCGCGCACCTGACCCCCGACCAGCACCCCGCCGCGCACGCCAGCCGCGCCCTGATCGAGGAACTCGGCCAGCCCACCCCCCGCCCCCACATCACCCTGCACACCCACCCCGCCCCCGGCAGCGTGCCCACCGCAGACGCCCTGGAGGGCCACCCGGACAGCCTCGCCCTGATCGACCCCGGGGTCCTCACGCACGCCACCACCGACCCGCACGCCCTGACCTACCGCCCCGGCACGCTCGCCCTGAACGCCGCGCAGACCGCCATCCGCGCCGGCGCGCACCTGATGCTCAACACCCGCGCCGCCCCCCACCCCGCCGGAGTGGTCACCGCCGAACGCCTGACCGTCACCAACACCCACCAGATCATCACGCACGAAACCCACACCCTCCGCGCCCGGCACGTCATTCTCGCCACCGGCGCCGACGCCCCCACCCAGGCCGAACACCACCTCGGCATTCACACCCGCCACGCCCGCGCCTACCAGCAGACCCCGCACCTGAACGCCCCCAGCACCCCCACCAGCCCCACCCTGCACCACGCCGGACTGACCCTCACTCCCCAGCACGGCGCGTACACCCTGCACCCCGCCATCCACCACCGCGACCCGCACGGCTACGCCCCCACTGGCGGCCACCTGACCGGCGTGCCCACCGGCCTGCGCCGCGAAACCCTCGAAGACCTCGTCGGTCTCATGGACGCCCTCCCTGTCCTCGCCACACCGGGGCTGCACCTGGGCCGCAGCCTCAGCGACATCCCCGGCAGCTGGGTCGCCCTCCCCCACGGCACCCCCCACGCCCCACCCACCCACGAACCCCTCGACCCCCACACCACCCTCCTCCTCGGCGGCCCCCACGCCGACACCCTCGGCCCACACACCGCCCAGACACTCGCGCAGCAACTGGCTGGGACGTAGGAATTGGGAAGTGAGGGTGATTGGGCAACACATCTGCTTCGCAGGACCCCTCAGTCAGCTTCGCTGACAGCTCCCCTCAAGGGGAGCCAGGACAGATACCGCTACAACGGTCATGGCAACCAGGCCCGTCGTGCGCGCAGCGCGCGGGGCGCACGCGGCGAAATCGGAGGATGGCGTGTGAGGCGTGGCCGTCCCCGCCCGATCACCCACCACGAACGCCCGCGAAATACCTGCCCAGTGCAACGCTGCTCCCCCTGCCCCCCTGGGGGAGGGGGCTGGGGGGTGGGGAAACACACGGGAAGGTGCCCCCCTGTTGTCTACCCCTTCCCCACCCGCCCGCCGCCGCTGGCGCCTAAGCTGTCGCCCATGAGAGCGGCGCGAATTACGGGCTGGTCAGGGGTGAACGCCTGACGGCCTGCGCGCTGCCAATCGTCCCCCACCCGCTGCTGGTGGGGGTTTTTCTTTCGTTCGGACTGAGCAAGGGGTGATGCGTGGTGATGCAGGTCAGGGAGTTCAAACCGGGTGAGATGGACGCGATGGATGTGCTGCGGCTGGCGCTGACGAGCAAGGTGTACGGCGCGGCGATCGAGACGCCGGTGAGTGAGACGCCGTCGTTGAGTGCGCGGCTGGGGAACCGGGTGCTGCTGAAGCGGGAGGATCTGCAGCCGATCTTTTCGTTCAAGTTGCGGGGCGCTTATAACAAGATGGCTCAGCTGACGGCGGAGGAGCGGGCGCGTGGGGTGATCTGTGCGTCGGCTGGGAATCACGCGCAGGGGGTGGCGTTCGCGGCGCAGAAGCTGGGGGTGCGGGCAGTGATCGTGATGCCCGCGACGACGCCGGAGATCAAGGTGGGGGCGTGCCGGGCGCGGGGGGCGGAGGTGGTGCTGTTCGGTGATTCGTTCAGTGACGCGGAGGCGCGGGCGTTCGAGTTGCAGCGGGAGTTGGGTCTGACGTTCGTGCATCCGTACGATGATCCGCTGGTGCTGGCGGGGCAGGGAACGGTGGCGCTGGAGTTGCTCCGGCAGGTGGAGGTGGACGGGCCGGTGACGGTGTTCGTGCCGGTGGGCGGCGGCGGCCTGATTGCGGGGGTGGCGGGGGTGCTGAAGGCGCTGCGGCCCGATATCCGGATCGTGGGCGTGGAGCCGGATGACAGTGACGCGATGTTCCAGTCGGTGCGGGCCGGGGAGCGGGTGCGGCTGGATTCGGTGGGGATTTTCGTGGATGGCGTGGCGGTCAAGCAGGTGGGGGCGTTCACGTTCGATCTGACGCGCCGGTACGTGGATGACTGGGTGCGGGTGAACACGGATGAGGTGTGCGCGGCGATCAAGGACGTGTTCGACGATACGCGGGCCGTGATGGAACCGGCGGGGGCGCTGGCGGTGGCGGGCCTGAAGAAGTACGTGGCCGAGCGGGGCGTGCGCGGCGAGACGCTGGTGGGTCTGACGTGCGGCGCGAACGTGAATTTCGACCGGTTGCGGCACGTGGCGGAGCGGGCCGAGGTGGGTGAGCAGCGCGAGGCGATTCTGGCGGTGACGATTCCGGAGCGGCCGGGGGCGTACCGGGAGTTCATGGAGGCGCTGGGGGCGCGGGCGATCACGGAGTTCAACTACCGGTTCGCGCCGCGTGAGGAGGCCCAGATTTTCGTGGGCGTGCAACTGGCCCGCGCGGGGCAGCGGGCGGAGCTGGTGGCGGGGCTGGTCGGGCTGGGCTACGCGGTGACGGACCTGACGGAGGATGAGCTGGCCAAGGTGCATGTGCGGCACATGGTGGGGGGCCGGGCGCCGGAGGCGACGGATGAGCGGGTGTACTCGTTCACGTTCCCGGAGCGGCCGGGGGCGCTGCTGGAGTTCCTGACGCACCTGCATGGGCGCTGGAACATCAGCCTGTTCCACTACCGGAATCATGGGTCGGCGCATGGGCGGGTGCTGGCGGGCCTTCAGGTCCCGGCCGGGGATGAGGCGGCGTTCGCGGCGTTCCTGGCGGGGCTGGGGTACCCGGCGGTGGACATGACGGCCAATCCGGCGTACCGGTTGTTCCTGACCTGAGCGTTGGGGGCGCATGAAGGGGGGGTGGGGGCGCCCTCACCCCCGGCGGGTGCAGGTGTGTCGTGATGAGGCATGACTGATTCGGGTGCGAGTGTGACGGTGGGGCTGCGTGGGGCGTGGCTGGGCGAGGCGACGGACCCGGCGCGTTCCTTTCAGGGCGAGGTGACCGACTCTGTACTGGAAGCGCTTCCGGTGGGAACGGAGGTCACGGTGCGGTTCCGGGATTCCGGGCGCCGCGTGACCGGAGCGTCCGAGCACGGGTCGTACGTGCTGAGTGCCGCCGGGCACGAGTGGCCGGTGTCGCGCTTCACGGCGCACGCCAGCGCGGCCGGGCAGGTACGTGACGACCGCGAACTGTCCGGGGCATGGGTGGCGGAACTCGTGAACCGCTGACCCTCGGGGTGACAGGTCCGATGAAGGTCGGTTCTACGCGGCCCTCATGCCCCCTGAAGTTTCCTCCTACCCTTCCGGGGGTGGGGTGTGAAACGGTGGAGTATGGACAAACAGCTGATTCAGGAGTGCATCGATGCGTGTCTGGCGTGCGTGGCGGCGTGTGAGGCGTGCGCGACGGCGTGCCTGTCAGAGCCGGATATCGACATGATGCGCGGCTGCATCCGGCTGGACCGGGACTACGCGGACGTGTGTGCCCTGACGGCGCGGTTGCTGATGCGGGGCAGCGCGGTGCATGCGCGGGCGTGCGCGCTGTGCGCCGAGGCCTGCGCGGCGTGTGCGGCCGAGTGCGGTCAGCACAGTCATGAGCACTGCCAGCGCTGCGCCGAGGCGTGCCGCCGCTGCGAGGAAGCCTGCCGGAAAATGGCGGCCTGAACGCGGTTAATGCGGGGCTGGTCGGGGTGGTCTGGCCGGTCATGGCCTGGGGGTAGACTGGACGGATGACGCCCCTCTGCCCTGTGCGTACGTCTGGTGATTCACTGGACGTACGTTTCGCTTTGGCCTATACTGCGCCGAGGTTGTTATGCTTCTAACAGAAATTATCAGCGTGGGCACGGAGCTGCTGTTCGGCGAGATCGTCGACAGTAACGCCGCGTTCCTCGCCCGTGAACTCGGGGCGCGCGGCGTCACCCTGCACCGCAAGACCGTGCTGGGAGACAACCTGCCCCGCCTGACCGACGCCATCGGCACGGCCCTGGACCGCGCGGACCTGGTGATCCTGGGCGGCGGCCTGGGACCCACCGACGACGACCTGACCCGCGAGGCCATCGCCGCCGCCCTGAACGAGACTCCCACCGAAGACCCCGATCAACTCGCGCACCTGCGCGGCCTGTACGAATCGCGCGGGCGCGTCATGCCCGAAATCAACCGCAAGCAGGCGTGGCTGATTCCCAGCGCCGAGGCCCTGCCCAACCCGGTCGGGACCGCGCCCGGCTGGTTCGTGCGGACCACGCGCGGCACGCCGAAGCTGCTGGTCGCGCTGCCCGGCCCGCCCCGCGAGATGCAGCGCATGTGGCGCGAGCAGGTGCTGCCGCGCCTGCCGCTGCCCGGCGCGGCGCTGGAACACACCACCATTCACACGCAGGGCATCGGCGAGAGTAACCTCGCCGAGCTGCTGGGCGACCTGACCCGGCAGGCGAACCCCAGCGTCGCCACGTACGCCCGCGCGACCGGCGTGGACGTGCGCGTGGCCGCCAGCGCCCCGGACCGCGATCAGGCGGCGGCGCTGCTGCACCCGGTCCGGCAGCGCGTGCGCGAACTGCTGTCCCGCTGGACCTGGGGCGAGGACGACCAGACCCTCGCCGGGGCCGCGCAGGGAGCCTTGCAGAACCGCACGCTGGGCGTGATTGAGGCCGGCAGTGCCGGAATGCTCTGCACGCTGCTGGCCGACCAGCCGGGCTTCCTGGACGCCGCCGTCACGCAGGACCACGCGCGGCTGATCACGCTGGGCCTCACGCCCGTCACGCTGCGCGACCAGGGTCTCGTCAGCGAGCAGGCCGCCCGTGAACTGGCCGCCGGGGCGCGCGAACACCTGGGGGCCGACGTGGGCCTCGCGGTGGTCGTCGCCACGACCGGCGAGCGGGCCGGGCAGGCCTTCGTGGCCGTGAACGTCCCGCAGGACGGCCGCGACCCGCAACAGGACACCCTGCACGTCAACTGGCCCGGCGACGCCGCGCAGGTGCGGGAACGCGCCGCCGTGAGCGCCCTGTCGCTGCTGCGCCGCGCCCTGAGCGTCCCCGCCGAACTCTCCCCCACCCCGGCCCCCGACCAGCGGCCCGAAGGAAGGACCGCATGAAGATCAAGAAAACCGCCCGTAAACCAGAACCCGCCGCCCCGCAGGACGGCCGCAGCGCCCTGCAGAGCGCCCTGGCCGAGGCACGGCAGGCCGCCCAGCAGAAGGGAAGGCCCAGGGCAGCAGCCCACCGGAAGGACAGCCCCCAGAAGAAAGACAGCCGTGAGAAGGACAGCCGTGAGAAGACCGCCCGTGAGCAGCGCGAGGCAGGCGCCCCCCGTGGCGAGCGTCCGCCCCGCCCCGCCAGGCCGGGCGCCGCGAAACCGGGCGGCGCGGCCGGGCAGGAGCGCGGCGACGACAACCACCAGCCTCCGGGCACGCAGCGGCTGTTCTTCGCGCTGAAGGTTCCCGCGAACCTCGCTGGGCCGATCCGGGAGGCGCAGCGCAAACTGCGTGGCAACTGGCGCAACGTGAACGCCGACCAGATGCACGTCACGCTGGCGTACCTGCCGGCCGTGCCGAACGACCGCGTGGACGATCTCAAGCGCCTGGGGGTGCGGCTGATGCAGGACCTCGCGCCCATGCAGGTGCACCTGCGCGGCACCGGCTACCACCCCAACGAGGGCAGCCCGCGCGTGTGGTTCGTGAAGGTCGAGGCCGAGGGCCTGACTGAACTGGCGCAGGCGCTGCGCGACGGCATTCACGAACTGGGCCTGCGCACCGATGACCAACCGTTCAAGGGGCACATCACCCTGGCGCGCAAGAAAGGCCCGGCGCCGCGCGTGCCGCCGCTGATCTTCACGCAGAACTGGCAGGCGGGCGGCGCGGTCCTGTACCGCAGCATCCTGCGCAAGACCGGTCCCATCTACGAGACCGCCAGCACCTTCCGGTTCCGCGCGCCGCTCCCCACAGAACCCACCACTGAATCAATCACTGAACCCACCTCCGCTGAACCCAGCACGACCGAACCCAGCACCGCGCCCACCACGACCTCCCCGGCCCCGCAGGCCGCCCCGGACAACCAGTAAGGAGACCCCATGAGCAAGGAAAAAGAGATCACTGCCGCCCCCACCGACGCCAAGGAACGCGCCAAGGCCATCGACACCGCCATGAGCCAGATCGAGAAGGCGTTCGGCAAGGGCAGCATCATGAAACTCGGCGCCGAGAGCAAACTCGACGTGCAGACCATCAGCACCGGCAGCCTCAGCCTCGACCTCGCCCTCGGCGTGGGCGGCATCCCCAAGGGCCGCGTCACCGAGATCTACGGCCCGGAATCCGGCGGGAAGACCACCCTGGCCCTGAGCATCATCGCGCAGTCCCAGAAGGCCGGCGGGACCGCCGCGTTCATCGACGCCGAACACGCCCTGGACCCCGTGTACGCCCGCGCGCTCGGCGTGAACACCGACGAACTGCTCGTCTCGCAGCCCGATAACGGCGAGCAGGCGCTGGAAATCATGGAACTGCTGGTCCGCAGCGGCGCCATCGACATCGTCGTCGTCGACTCGGTCGCCGCCCTGACCCCCCGCGCCGAGATCGAGGGCGAGATGGGCGACAGCCTCCCCGGCCTGCAGGCCCGCCTCATGAGTCAGGCGCTGCGTAAGCTGACCGGGATTCTCAGCAAGACGAACACCGCCGCCATCTTCATCAACCAGGTCCGCGAGAAGATCGGCGTGATGTACGGCAACCCGGAAACCACCACCGGCGGCCGCGCCCTGAAGTTCTACGCCTCCGTGCGCCTGGACGTCCGCAAGATCGGGCAGCCCATCAAGGTCGGGAACGACGCCGTCGCGAACACCGTGAAGGTCAAGACCGTGAAGAACAAGGTCGCCGCGCCCTTCAAGGAAGTCGAACTGGCCCTGGTGTACGGCAAGGGCTTCGACCAACTCAGTGACCTTGTCACGCTTGCCAGCGACATGGACATCATCAAGAAGGCCGGGAGCTTCTACTCGTACGGCGACGAACGCATCGGCCAGGGCAAGGAGAAGGCCATCGCGTACATCGCCGAGCGTCCCGAGATGGAAAACGAGATCCGCGAACGCGTCCTGACCGCCATCCGCACCGGGAACGCCCCGGAACTGCCCACCAAACCCATTTCCGAATAAGGACGGTTGAAAGGTGAGGGGAGAGGGCACATGCGCGCCTCTCCCCCATCTGGCCTACCCGGCCATCCCTCTTTCGGCGGATGCCGTGCCAGTGCCGCCCGGCGCAGACTGGGCGCACGCTTCGGGGTGGGGTTTCCATACGGGAGACATCGACAACCCACGCCCAGGCAAAGCCCCCCACCCAGGTGAAGGTGGGGGGCTTTTTCACTGCCTGCGGCAGCTTACCGGCGGACGAACCTTATTTACGGACGAACTGCCAGGCGGTGGGCAGCAGCAGCGCGGCCAGCAGCAGCTTGATGCTGTCGCCGATGATGAAGGGGGTCAGGCCGGCGGTCATGAGGGCCGCGCCCTTCAGGCCGGTGATGGCGCCCAGGACGGGCAGGCCGATGGCGTAGATGACGGCGCTGCCGGCCAGCATGGCGAGGCAGGTGCCCAGGAAACGGCGGTCCAGGCCGAAGCGTTCCACCAGGAATCCGACCAGAGCGGCCGCGAAGGGCCAGCTGATGACGTACCCGATGCTGGCGCGCAGGCCGGTGCCAGCCGTGTTCATGAAGCCGCTGGCCCCCCCGGCGTACACGGGCAGTCCGGCCGCTCCGGCCAGGGCGTACAGCAGCACGGCGGCGAAGGCGCGTTTCCAGCCGAGGGCCGCGCCGACCAGCAGCACGCCCAGCGTCTGGAGGGTCATGGGGACGGGTTGCAGGGGCACCTCGGCCTGGGCGAGCAGCGCGATGAAGGCCGCGCCGCCGCCGATCAGCAGCAGGTCGCGCAGGGCGCTGGGGGTGGGGGCCAGCTGGCGGGCCAGGGTGGGGTGGGTCATGGTCATGGTGGTCTCTCCTTGCGGGGGGTGTGGGGTGGGATGGACGGTCAGCGGTCTGGCCGGGTGCCGTTCAGGGGGCCGGGCCGCTGCCGCCTTCCGGCGCGTCGGCAGCCGGACGGGAGGCGTCCGGGCTGGACTGATCGGGGCTGGGCTGATCGGGGCCGAGGCTGCCGATCAGTTGCACGTCCCCGGCGCTGACGGTGCGCGGCCCGGCGGACGTGGTGACGATCAGGCTGCCCTGCGCGTCGAGGTCGGTGGCGGTGCCTTCCAGCAGGCCCGCGTGCGTCTGAATGCGGACCGGGCGGCCCAGCGTGACGTTCGCGGCCCGCCAGTCGTTCAGGGTCTGTTCGGGCGGGGCGGCCAGCGCGCGTTCCAGTTCGCGCAGCAGCGTGCCCAGCAGGGCGGCGCGGGTGGGTTCCGGGGTGCCGGGGGTATGCAGGGCGCTCAGGTGCGCGGCGTCCTGCGGGGCGGCCGTGACGTTCACGCCGATGCCGATCACGACCCGGCGTGCTTCCTCGCCGCGCAGGTCCGCTTCGAGCAGGATACCCGCCAGTTTGCGGCCGTTCGGGGCGAGCAGGTCGTTCGGCCATTTCAGGCCGCCCGTCCCGGCGGCGCGGTGCACGGCCACCCCGGCGGCCAGGGGCATCAGGGGCAGGTCGGCCAGGGTCAGGGGCGCGCCGTGCGGGCCGGTGGTCAGCAGCACACTGAAGACCAGGGTGCCGTTGGTGGTGTCCCAGGTGCGGCCCCGGCGGCCCCGCCCGGCGGTCTGGCGTTCGGCGACCATGACCGCGCCGTGCGGGGCGGGCTGGTCGGGGTGGTCGGCCCAGACGCGCAGGGCGTCCTGGGTGCTGGTGACGGTGCCGTGGTAGCGCATGGCCTGTCCCAGCGTGCCGCTGCGGGCGGTCAGTTGCGGGGCGGGCGTGCCGGGCGGCAGGGCGTACCCGGCGCGGGTGACCTGCACGGGCACGCCGCTGTCGATCAGGCGGCGGGCCAGGGTGTTCACGGTGACGCGGTTCACGCCGAGGGCCTGTCCGAGCGCGTCGCCGGTCTGGGCGCGGTCGGTCAGGAGGGGAAGGAGGCGTTCAGGCATTCGTTCAGTGTTCTACGCGCTTTCCTGAACGAAGGCAACTGAACCCGGTTCAGACGGACTCCGATTGAACGGCTTTATAAGCCATTCAATCCGAGCGGATGCGAGTAGGAGAGAAACGGATTCCGGACGTGGAGTTGGCAGATCGGTGGTGTTCCGATCTGTCAACGAAATAAACGGAATCCGTACCAGACCGGGCCGCCGGCCGGGACCGGAGCGGGGCGCGGCGGGCTTTGTCGCGCGCGTCATGGGCGGGTCAGGAGGCATTTGCTAGACTGCGCGCATGACGATGGTGCGGCAGACCAAGCAGCGGGCGGCGGTGATCGAGGTGCTTCAGGGCGCGCGGTCCCACCCGGACGCCGCCTGGATTCACGCCCAGGTGCGCGAGCAACTGCCCAGCGTGAGCCTGGGCACCGTGTACCGCACGCTGGACGCCCTGGTCCGCGACGGCGTGGTGGTCACGCTGGAACGCGCCGGGCAGGCCACCCGCTACGACTACAAGCACGAGGGCGACACGCACCACCACGCGGTCTGCCGGGGTTGCGGCGCGATCTTCGACGTGGACGCCGCCGTGATTCCCACGCTGCCCGCCTCGGCCCTGCCCGCCGGGTTCCAGGTGACCGACGTGCGCCTGGAATTCCTGGGCGTGTGCCCCGCCTGCCACGCGCAGGCCGAAGCGGGCGCCGCCGGGTAAGGCCCCCACCCGCCCCGCGCCGGTGGGGGCGGTTCGTCCCGGCGTGCGGGCGGTACTCTGCCGCTCATGACCCCGCCGCCCGAGCCGCCCGTTTCGCCCACCCCGGACCTTCAGGAGTTCCCTACCTTCCGCCTGGGCTCGTTCCTGCCGGCGTTCCTGCTGGGCTGGGGGGCCGGGGTGGCCCTGACGTTCGCGGTGCGCGGCGTGGGCGGCGCGCTGCTGACCGGTCCCTGCGAGGGCCGGACCGTGCTGGCGCTGCTGGTACCGCTGCTGCTGGGACCGGGCGGGCTGGCGTTCACGGCCGCGAACTGGCGCCGTCCGCGCCGCGCGGCGCTGGGCCTGGGACTGGTGCTGGCCTCGCTGCTGCCCGCCCTGTACGTGGGCGCGCAGGACATCGGCGGGCTGCGCCGCACCGGGTGCGCCGGAGGGTACGTGGTCGTGTCCCGCCTGGAGGGGAACGGGCAGGCCGGGGGCAGTGTCAGCAGCGTGTCGCTGGTGGCGGGCACGTCGCAGGAACTCACGGCGCGGGTGGGCGGGTACACCCAGCAGACGCATCCGGGCGTGTTCACGGTGCGGGCGCAGGGCAGCGCGCCCGGCATCAACGTGACCGTCACGCCGGAGCGCGTGCGGGCGGGTGAACCCTTCCGCCTGACCGTGTCGGCGGCCGCCAGCGCGCCCGTGAACACCTACACGGTGGGCGTCAGCGCCCGCACCGCGCAGGGCGGGAAGACCGTCGAGGCGACCGGCACCATCGAGGTCAACGTGCGGCCCGCCGTCCGTCCGCCCGCCCAGCCCGAGCCTGCGCCCCAGGGCACACCTCCTGCCACTCCCTGACCCCGCGCCGGGGGTGTGGGGCGCGCCGGGCGGCGGGTGATACGCTCGTCCGGTGAACGTGACGGAACTTTCCAGCATTGCCCTTCAGACGTTCCTGACGATGCTGGTCGTCATGGACCCGGTGGGCCTGGCGCCCATCTTCATCGGGCTGGCCGGGAACCGCCCGAGCTTCGAGCGGCGGCGCGTGGCCCTCAAGGCCTGCCTGGTGGCGGGCGGGATCATCCTGCTGTTCGGGCTGTTCGGGCGGGGGCTGCTGGAGCACCTGGGCATCAGCCTCAGTTCGTTCCGGATTGCGGGCGGGATCCTGCTGTTCCTGATCGCGCTGGACATGGTGTTCGCGCGGCCCAGCGGCAGCAAGGAAACCGCCGAGGAGGAGCAGGAGGCGCAGCAGCGTGAGGACATCAGCGTGTTCCCGCTGGCCATTCCGCTGATCGCGGGGCCGGGCACGCTGGCCAGCATCATGATTCTCGCGGCGGACGCGCACGGCTCGCCGCTGCTGCTGACGGCCGTGTTCCTGGTGACGGCCGCCGTGCTGCTGCTGTGCTACCTGGCGCTGCGCCTGTCCGGGCAGATCGCACGGGTGATCGGCCTGACCGGCGTGCACGTGGTCACGCGGGTGCTGGGCGTGCTGCTGGGCGCGCTGGCCGTGCAGTACGTGGCCGACGGCACGCTGGAACTGATCCGGGGCGGCCTGAAGACCGGGTGGCTGCCCGGCACGCTCCCCTGGCTGGGCTAACCTGACTGGGCTGAGGCGGCGTGGGCTGACCCGGCCCCCGCTAGGCCATTCGCCGCAGGGTGTGACGGGCTTCACTAAGCGTCCCAGCGCAACATTGACCTGACGGCCGCGCCTTAGAATGCCGTGCATGACCTCCAGAAAGGACGTGCAGGAAGACACCCGAATACCCCGTATCGCGGCCGACCTGAACGCGCCGCGCGTGCTGGTGCTGAACGCCTCGTACGAGCCGCTGCACGTCACGAGTGCCAAGCGGGCCATCACGCTGGTGCAGTACGGCGTGGCCGAGATTCTGGAGGACAGCGCCGACGTGGTCCGCTCGCCCAGCACCGTCATGACCGTGCCCAGCGTGATCCGCCTGCGCCGTTACGTGCGCCGCCCGCGCGTGCACCCGGTGCCGTTCAACCGCCGCAACGTGCTGCGCCGCGACACCTTCGCCTGCCAGTACTGCGGCTCGCCGGAGGAACTCACGCTGGATCACGTCCTGCCCCGCTCGCGCGGCGGGCGGCACACCTGGGAGAACGTCACGACCGCCTGCCGCGCCTGCAACCAGCGCAAGGGCAACCGCACGCCCGAGGAGGCCGCCATGCCGCTGCGCACCCGCCCCCGCGCGCCCACCTTCGGGGTGTACGCCCACGGGCAGTTCGCGCACTGGCAGCCGCAGTGGACCCGTTACCTGGGCGGCTGACCCCGGCACCCGTGTGGCTGGCCGCTAGACTGCCGTATGAACCGTGATCAGGCGTACGCGTTGATGCTGGAGCACACTCCGTCCGGGTCGCTGCGGCGGCACATGCTGAACGTGGAGGCCGCCATGCGTGTCTACGCCCGCCACTGGGGCGAGGACGAGGACCTGTACGCCGTGGCGGGCCTGCTGCACGACTTCGATTACGAGTTGCATCCGGAGGAGCACCCGACCTGGGGCGTGGCGTTCCTGCGCGAGCACACCGACACCCCGCCGGAAGTGCTGGACGCGATCATGGGTCACGCGGCCTTCACGGGCACGCCCCGCGAGTCGCGGCTCTCGCGGACGCTGTTCGCGGTGGATGAACTGACCGGGCTGGTGCAGGCGGCCGCGCTGGTCCGCCCGGACCGGGACGTGCGGCAGGTGGAACTGCCCAGCCTGAAAAAACGCTTTAAAAACCGGGCGTTCGCGGCGGGCGTCAACCGCGACGAGGTCGAGCAGGGCGCCCGTGAACTGGGCGTGCCGCTCGACGAGCACATGGCGCGGGTGCTGCGGGCCATGCAGGACGCGGCGCCCGCACCCGAACCAGCCTGACGCCGGGTCCGCTCAGGGCGCGCGGGGCGGGAAGCGCACGAAGGTCAACCAGAACGCCTCGAAGGCGCGCATGGCGCCCAGGAAGTTCTCGAACCCCACGGGTTTGACCACGTACCCGCTGGCGTGCCGTTCGTACGAGGCGCGCACGTCGTCGTCCGCCTGACTGGTGGTGAGCATCACGACCGGAATGCTGCGCAGTGCGGGGTCGGCCTTGATTTCCTCCAGGACTTCCAGGCCGGTCTTGCGGGGCATGTTGATGTCCATCAGGATCACGTCCGGGCGGGGCGCGCCGCTGTGTTCACCCTCGCCACGCAGGAAGCGCAGGGCGTCCACACCGTCACGGGTGACGTGAAGGCGGTTGGGCACGCGGGAATCCTCGAACGCTTCGAGGGTCAGCAGGACGTCCGGTTCGTTGTCCTCGACCAGCAGGATTTCAATGGGTTGCATGGTGGATGTCAGGGTCATTGTGGGGTGGGTGCCACGGGCAGTGTCAGGTGGAAGGTGCTGCCCTGTCCGGGCGTGGATTCCAGCCAGATGCGGCCCCCGTGGAACTCCACGATTTTACGGCAGATGGCGAGGCCCATGCCGTTACCGGCGAAGGTCTCGCGGCGGTGCAGGCGCTGGAAGATGTCGAACACCCGCGTGTGGTACTCGGGCGCGATGCCGATCCCGTTGTCCTGCACGGTCACGTGCACGAATTCACCGTCCAGTTCCGAATGCACCTGCACGCGGGGCGCGCGGTCCTCGGCGTGGAATTTCAGGCCGTTGCTGATCAGGTTGGTCAGCAGTTGCAGCAGCAGGGACGGCTGGCCCAGCACGGCGTGCGGCGCGTGCCACTCCAGGGTGCCGCCGCCCTGCTCCAGCGTGGCGCGGACGTTCTGCTCGGCGGCGCGCAGCAGGGCGTGCAGGTCCGTGCGTTCCAGCGGCGTTTCCTGCCGCCCGACCCGCGCGAAGCCCAGCAGGTCCTGGATCAGGCTGCGCATGCGGATCACGGCGTCCTGCATGTAGTGCAGGTACTGGTCGGCGCGGGGGTCCAGTTGCCCCTGGTAACGGCGGACGAGCAGTTCGGTGTAACTGCCGACCGTGCGCAGCGGTTCCTGAAGGTCGTGACTGGCGATGTACGCGAACTGTTCGAGGTCCTGGTTGCTGCGTTCCAGGTTCTCGATCACGTCCCGCAGTTGCGCCTGGGCGCGTTCGCGTTCGGTGGTGTCCTGCACCATGACGACCGCGCCGCTGACCACGCCCGCCTCGTCGTGGGTGGGCGTGACCACGTACGCGACCGGCACGGCGTGCCCCTGCGCGTGCCACATCACGTCGTGTTCAACGCGGCGCGTCTGGCCGTCCTGAATGGTCTGGTGGATGGGGCAGTCGTGCAGCGGGTACTCGCGGCCGTCGGCGTGGTGGTGGTGCACCAGGGCGTGCTGGGGCGCGCCGATCATGCGTTCCACGCTGTACCCCAGCATGCGCGCGGCGGCCGGGTTGGCGAAGGTGGTCACGCCGCGCAGGTCCAGCCCGAAGATGCCTTCCCCGGCGGCGGTCAGCAGCAACGTGCTGAAGCGCGTGACGTTCGCGAGGTCCAGGGTGCGGGCCTGCACGCGGCGTTCCAGGTCGGCGTTCAGGTCGATCAGGGCCTGCTGCGCCTCGCGCACGTCGCTCATGTCGGTGTGCGTGCCGACCCACTCGCGGATCTGGCCGCCGTCGTCGATGACCGGCACGGCGCGGGCCTGCATGGGCACGTACGTGCCGTCGGCGCGGCGCAGGCGGTGCTCGACCAGGTACGGTTGCCGGGTCAGGGTGGCGCGCTGCCAGCATTCGGTGGTCCGGGCGCGGTCTTCCGGGTGCACGGCGTTCAGCCACCCGGCGTAGCTGTAACTCGCCTCGCTCTGACCGGTGAACGCCTCCCAGCCGGGTTGCGGGGGCAGGAACGTGCCGTCCGGGTGGGCGTCCCAGACGATCTGCGTGGTCGCCTCGACCAGCGACCGGAAGCGCTGCTCGCTGCCGCGCAGGTCGGCTTCCATGCGGTAGCGGTCGGTGACGTCCGCGAACACGGTCGTCACCTGCTCCGGGGTGTCCTGGCCGGGCGGGGTGTGCGGCAGGGCCGTCACGTGCAGCCAGCGCCAGTCGTCGCTGCCGGGCCGGTAGATGCCCATCGGGACGTCCCGGACGGTCTGCCCGGTCCGGAGGGCCACCTGCGAGGGGTGGGTGTCGCCGGGGAACGGCAGGCCGTCCGGGTGAATGGCGCGCCAGCGGGGGTCCATGGAGTCCCGCCCGGCCAGTTGCGCCTCGCTGAGGCCCAGGATGCGGGTGGCGCTGGCGTTCACCTGCAGGATGCGGGTATCGCGGCCCTGCACGGCCACACCCAGCCCCAGGCCGTCCATGAAGTCCAGCGCGGTACTGAGCGGTTCGGGCGTCTGGCGCAGGTGCAGCAGCGCGCAGGCCGCGCCGTCCGGGCCGGGAGTGGCGGGCGCGGCCGTGACCAGCGTGACGCTCGCGCCGGGGCGCAGCACCACGCTGGCCCGCGCGGTCTGCCCTGCCAGCGCGGCTTCCAGGGGACCGCGCAGCGCGGCCGCCACCTCCGGCGTGAACAGCGCCGCCCAGTCCGGCTGCCCCGACAGTTCCGGCGTGCCTCCTGTCAGGGTCGCCTGGGCTGCCGGGTTCAGCTGCGCCGCGCCGTCCGCCGTGATCAGCAGCAGCGGGTCCGGCAGTGCCAGCAGCAGCGCCGAGGCGTCCACGTGAGAAAACCCCGGCGGGTCGCCCGGCCGGGAGTCGCGCTGGTCTGTCACGGGGGCCTGCCTCAGCCGCGCAGGGCGTACCCGACGCCACGCACGGTGCGCAGCAGGCCGTAGCCGTCCAGGTCACGCAGTTTGGCGCGCAGGTTGGCCATGTGCACGTCCACGACGTTGCTGCCCTCGGGCAGGCGGCCCTGCCAGATTTCCTGGCCGATCTCCTGGCGGGAGTACACGCGGCCCGGCTGGCGGATCAGCAGCGCCAGGATGTCGAACTCCTTGGGCGACAGGCGCAGTTCGTCGCCCTTGTAGGTCACGAGGCGTTTCTGGGGGTCCAGGGTCAGTTCGCCCATGGTGAGGCTCTCGGTGGTGCGCTGCCGGAGCTGCACCTTCACGCGCGCCAGCAGTTCGTCCGGGTGGAAGGGCTTGATCAGGTAGTCGTCGGCGCCCAGGCCCAGCAGGCGGACCTTCTCCTCGACGGTATCGCGGGCGGTCAGCACGATGATCGGCACGGCGCTGTTCTTGCGCAGGCGCTGCACGACGTCGCCGCCGTCGAAGTCCGGAAGGCCCAGGTCCAGCAGGATCAGGGTGGGCTGCTCCTCGCGGGCCTTGATCAGGCCGTTCATGGCCGAATCGGCGTGTTCCACTTCGAAGCCGGCGTCCGTCAGGTCCATGCGCAGGACGTTGGCGATATCCAGGTCGTCCTCGATGACAAGAATGCGTTGAGAGGTCACGCCGCGAATGATACCGCTTTGCCGCGCCGCGCCGTCATCAGCTTCCCTTTACATGCCCCCCGCCGGACATGCCCCGCCGCTGACATGCACTCCTGCTGACATGCCCCGCTGCACACGCCGCGTGGGGACAGGCGTGGGGGACCGGGCCGTGCCCAGCCCGGCGCGCGGACAGGGGGAACGCGAACAGGGGGAACGGCGGCGCCCAGCCCGGTGTGGTAGGTTGAACCTACCGCGTTCCGACCCCACACCCGGCATTTCCGGGGGACCGAACGACACAACCGCATGAACCGCACTCAGGCCGCATTCCAGGCCCCGCCGTCTCACACAACCCGCCCGCGTCAACGCGACAGGCACCCGGAGTACCCATGACCCAACCCAGCAAAGCCGCCCCGAACGAAGCGGGCGCCGCCCCACACCTCGAAGTCATTCCGCTTGGCGGCATGGGCGAGATCGGCAAGAACATCACCGCCTACCGTTTCGAAGACGAGATCATGATCGTGGACGCCGGACTGGCGTTCCCCGAAAGCCACCAGATGGGCATCGACCTGATCATCCCGCGCATCGATTACCTGCAGCAGAACGCCGGGCTGATCAAGGGCATGATCCTCACGCACGGGCACGAGGATCACATCGGCAGCCTGCCGTACGTCCTGCCGCGCCTGCCGCGCATTCCCGTGTACGGCGCGGGCCTGACGCTGGGCCTGGTGCGCGAGAAACTGTCCGAGTTCGGCATCAAGGACGGCGACGTGGACCTGCGCGAGATCGAACTGACCGACAAGATCCGCATCGGCACGCACTTCCAGGTGGAATTCATCCGCATGACCCACTCGATTCCCGACAACGCCGGGTACATCCTGACCACGCCGGCCGGGGTGGTGCTGCACACCGGGGACTTCAAACTCGACGAGGAACCCAGCGACGGCAAGACCAGCGACCTCGCACGCATCGAGCAGGCCGGGAAGGACGGCGTGCTGCTGCTGCTCAGCGACTCCACCAACGCCGAGCGTCCGGGCCGCACGGCCAGCGAGGCCGACGTGGCCCGCAGCCTGGAAACCCTGATCGCCGGCATCAAGGGCCGCGTGTTCATGACGACCTTCGCGTCGAACGTGCACCGCATCCAGAACGTCATCAACATCGCGCACCGCCAGAGCCGCCGCGTGGTCATGGAAGGCCGCTCCATGCTCAAGTACGCGCAGGTCTCGCAGCAGCTCGGGTACATGGAACTGCCCGAACCGTTCCTGACGAACGACGAGGTCGGCGGCCTGCAGGACCAGCAGGTGCTGTACGTCTGCACCGGCAGCCAGGGCCAGCCCATGAGCGTCCTGTCACGCCTGGCGTTCGGGAACCACGCCAAGATCGCCCTGCGCCGCGGCGACAGCGTCATCCTGAGCAGCAACCCCATCCCCGGCAACGAGGAAGCCGTGAACCTCGTCATCAACCGCCTGTACGAGATCGGCGTAGACGTGTACTACCCCCCCACCTACAAGGTGCACGCCTCCGGGCACGGCAGTCAGGAAGAACTCGCCACGATCCTGAACCTCGCCCGGCCCAAGTACTTCCTGCCGTGGCACGGTGAACCCCGCCACCAGATCAACCACGCCCGCCTCGCCCAGACCCTCCCCCGCCCGCCCAAGCGCACCCTGATCGCCAAGAACGGCGACGTGATCCGCCTCAGCCAGGACGAATTCAAGGTCACGGGCACCGTGCCCGCCGGAGCCGTGTACGTGGACGGCCTGGGCGTCGGGGACATCGGGGACGACGTGCTGCTCGACCGCGTGAACATGAGCCAGGAAGGCATCCTGATCATGACGGCCGTGCTGCACCCCACCCCGCACGTGGAGATCGTGTCGCGCGGCTTCGTGCGCGCCAACCGCGAACTCGACGGGCAGATCCGCAAGGTCGCCCTGGAAGCCATCGAACAGGGCATGCGCGAGAAGAAACGCCTCGAAGACGTCCGCGACGACATGTACGGCGCGGTCAGGCGCTTCGTGCGCAAGGTCACGGGCCGCAACCCCGTCCTGATCCCACTGCTGGTGGACTGAACGCGGGACTGAACGGCGTTCGCGCGGCCAGGAAGGCTCCCCATGCAGGGGAGCTTTTTCGTGTGTGGGGCGCATGTGGGCGAGGATGCTGCGGTCAGGGCGGCGCAGCGTGCGCGGGCCGTCTGCCTCTTGCGCATGCGGGCAAGTCTGGGTTCGCCTACGTTCCCTTTCGTGCGCCGTGCGATAATCGCTGCCATGAGCGTGATTCCCTACGTGATCGAGCAGACCGGGCGTGGCGAGCGGATGTACGACATCTACTCGCGCCTGCTGAAGGACCGGATTATCTTCGTGGGCACGCCCATCGAGTCGCAGATGGCGAACACCATCGTGGCGCAGTTGCTGCTGCTGGACAGCCAGAACCCGGAGCAGGAGATCCAGATGTACATCAACTGCCCCGGCGGTGAGGTGTACGCGGGCCTGGCGATCTACGACACCATGCGCTACATCAAGGCGCCGGTCAGTACGATCTGCGTGGGGATCGCGATGAGCATGGGCAGCGTGCTGCTGATGGCCGGGGACAAGGGCAAGCGCATGGCGCTGCCGAACAGCCGGATCATGATTCACCAGGGGTCGGCGGGCTTCCGTGGGAACACGCCGGACCTGGAGGTGCAGGCCAAGGAGGTGCTGCACCTGCGTGACAAGCTGGTGGGTATCTACCATGAGCACACCAGCATTCCGCATGACAAGCTGATGCGGGACATGGAACGCGATTACTTCATGTCGCCCGAGGAGGCCATGGGGTACGGGTTGATCGACAGTGTGGTGGACCGCGTCCGGTCCGGGGAGGCTGAGGAACAGTGACGAAGAATGGTGGGGACCGCTGCTCGTTCTGCGGGCGGCAACACCCTCAGATCGCGCAGCTGATCGAGGCTCCGGGGCGCGCGGCGTTCATCTGCAACGAGTGCACGGAGCGGGCGCATGAGCTGGTCAAGCAGAACAGGAAGGCGGGCGCGGAGTTCAGCCTGGAGGAACTGCCGACGCCGCGTGAGATCAAGGCGTACCTCGACGAGTTCGTGATCGGGCAGGACGAGGCGAAGAAGGCGCTGGCGGTGGCGGTCGTGAGTCACTACCAGCGGCTGGCGCACCCGGACGTGAACCTGCAGAAGAGCAACATCCTGCTGATCGGGCCGACCGGGACGGGCAAGACGCTGCTGGCGCAGTCGCTGGCCGAGATGCTGGAAGTTCCGTTCGCGATTGCGGACGCGACCACCCTGACGGAAGCCGGGTACGTGGGTGACGACGTGGAGAACGTGATCGTGCGTCTGTTGCAGGCCGCCGAGTACGATGTGGCGGCCGCCGAACGCGGGATCATCTACGTCGATGAGATCGACAAGATCGCCCGCAAGTCCGAGGGGACCAGCATCACGCGTGACGTGTCGGGCGAGGGTGTTCAGCAGGCGCTGCTGAAGATCATCGAGGGGACGGTCGCGCAGGTGCCGCCGCAGGGTGGCCGCAAGCACCCGCAGCAGGAACTGGTGCAGGTGAACACGAAGAACATCCTGTTCATCGTGGGCGGCGCGTTCGATGGGATCGCGGACATCGGCCGCAGCCGCACGAACGTGCGCGCGGTGGGGTTCGGGGCCGAGCACAAGGGTGACGAGAAGGCAGAACTGCGCTTCCTGCCCGAGGACCTCGTGAAGTTCGGGTTGATTCCGGAGTTCGTGGGTCGCCTGCCGCTGGTCGTGCAGTTGCAGGATCTGGACGAGGAGGCGCTGGTGCGTATCCTGACGGAGCCGCAGGGCGCGATCGCGTCTCAGTACCAGGCGCTGTTCGGGTTCCAGGATGTGGACCTCACGTTCACGGACGAGGCGCTGCGTGAGGTGGCGCGCCGGGCGCGTGACCGCAAGACCGGGGCGCGTGGGTTGCGGGCGGTGCTGGAGAAGGCCATGACGGACCTGCTGTTCGAGTTGCCGGTCGAGGGTCTGAAGGACCTGCGGTTCGACGCGGAGCATATCGATGCCCCTCTGGCCCTGCTTGAGTCTAAGGGACTCAAGAAGTCTGCCTAAACGCAACAGAGATTACAGCGAGCCCCCGCCCGCGTCCCTACACTTCTGGGACACCGTGCGGGGGTGTCGTCTACCGTAGCCCCCGCGTTACACTCAACCATTCCCGCGCCCGCAGTGGCGTGGCCGTAAGGAGCAAGCATGATCTGGGAACTACCCGTCGTCGCACTGAGAAATATCGTGATCCTGCCCGGCGTCACCATGAACGTCGACGTGGGCCGCCCCAAGAGCAAACGCGCCGTCGACGAGGCCCAGGCCAGCGACCGCCGCGTGCTGCTGCTCACCCAGCGTGACGCCCGCACCGACGACCCCACCCGCGCCGAACTGTTCGACATGGGCGTGCTGGCCGTCATCAAGCAGGTCGTGCGCATGCCCGACAACACCTACCAGGTGCTCGTCGAGGCGCAGGAACGCGCCGCCGTACAGGACGAGGTGCCCTCGGCGTACATGCGCGTGCGCGCCGAGACGCAGGCCACGCCCGCCGACGACAGCCGCGAGGTCGTCGTGCTGGCCCAGGAAGTCAAGAGCGCCTTCGAGGAGTACCAGCGCCAGAACAAGAACCTGCGCCTGGACAACTACCAGCTTGAAGGCCTCAAGGCCCTGACCGACGCGGGCGCGCTGGCCGATCAGGTCACGCACCACGCCACCTGGACGCCCGAGGAGAAGCAGGAGATCCTGGCGGCCGTCGCGCTGCGCGCCCGTCTGGAAGGCGTGCTGAAGTTCCTGGGCCGCGACACCGAACGTTTCAACATGGACAAGAAGATCGCGGGGCGCGTCAAGGAACAGATGGACGCCAACCAGCGCGAGTACTACCTGCGCGAGCAGATGAAGGCCATCGGCAAGGAACTCGGCGGCGGCGAGGACGGCCCGGCCGAGGTCGAGGCGCTGCGCGAGAAGATCGAGGCGGCCGGCATGCCCGAATCGGTCAAGGAAAAGGCCCTGAAGGAGCTTCAGCGTCTGGAACGCACGCCCGGCGGCAGCCCCGAGAGCACCGTGGTCCGCAACTACATCGACTGGCTGGTGGACGTGCCCTGGAGCAAACGCGACGAGGAGATCCTGGATATCGCCCGCACCCGCGAGATCCTGGACGCCGATCACTACGCGCTGGGCGATGTGAAGGACCGCATCCTGGAATTCCTGGCGGTGCGTCAGCTGACCCACAAGCCCGGCGAGACCGAGGAGGCCCGCAAGGAACGCAGCGCCGAGGAACGCACGGACGACGCCGAACTGCGCGCCCCGATCCTGGTGCTCGTCGGCCCTCCCGGCGTCGGTAAGACCAGCCTGGGCAAGAGCATCGCGCGCAGTCTGAACCGCAAGTTCGTCCGCATGGCGCTGGGCGGCGTGCGTGACGAGGCCGAGATCCGCGGGCACCGCCGCACGTACATCGGCTCCATGCCGGGCCGGATCATTCAGGCGATGAAGAACGCGGGCGTCACGAACCCCGTGATCCTGCTCGACGAGATCGACAAGATGAGCAGCGACTGGCGCGGCGACCCCAGCAGCGCCATGCTGGAAGTGCTGGACCCCGAACAGAACCACACCTTCCAGGATCACTACCTGGAAGTCCCGTACGACCTGTCGCAGGTCATGTTCATCACGACCGCCAACAGCCTGCAGACCATTCCGCGCCCGCTGCTGGACCGCATGGAGATCATCAACATTCCCGGCTACACCCAGCCGGAGAAGGTCGAGATCGCCCGGCGCTACCGCGTGCCCCGTCAGATCAAGAGCCACGGCCTGACCGGCAAGCTGGAGATCACGGACGCCGCCCTGAACCGCATCGTCGAGGAGTACACCGCCGAGAGCGGCGTGCGGAACCTCGACCGGCAGGTCAGCAAACTGGCCCGCAAGGCCGCCCGCGAACTGCTCGAAAGTGCCTGGGACGGCGTGAAGGTCATCGATGCGGCGCAGGTTCCGGATTACCTGGGCGTGCCCGTGCACCGCCCGGAAAAGATGGAGAAGGAACCGCAGGTCGGCGTGGCCCAGGGCCTCGCGTGGACCAGCGTGGGCGGCACCATGCTGCTCGTCGAGGCGCTCGCCACGCCCGGCAACGGCAAGATCGTCATGACCGGTTCGCTGGGCGACGTGATGAAGGAAAGCGTCAGCGCGGCCATCGCGTACCTGCGGGCGCACGCCGCGCAGTACGGCGCGGACCCGGACTTCCACAAGACCATGGACCTGCACGTGCACTTCCCGGACGGCGCCACGCCCAAGGACGGCCCCAGCGCCGGGATCACCATCGCCACGGCCGTGATCAGCGCCGTGACCGGCCGCCCCGTGCGCATGGACGTCGCCATGACCGGCGAGATCAGCCTGCGCGGCCGGGTGCTGCCCATCGGCGGGGTCAAGGAGAAACTGCTGGCCGCGCACCAGGGCGGCATCCGCGAGGTCATCATTCCCAAGGACAACGAGCCTCAGCTTCAGGAGGTGCCGGACAGCATCCGCGGTGACCTGCGCATCCACGCGGCCGAGCGGGTCGGCGAGGTGCTGGCGCTGCTGCTGCTGCCTAAACCCGAGACCGACACGGACAGCATGCCCGTCCCGCTGGGCAAGACCCCCACCCAGCCCGGCGCGTAAGCACCCGGCGCCACAACAGAGCGCACCACAGGAACGTCCCCCCGGTCTGACTGGGGGGACGTTCCTGTGGTCGGGTGGGTCAGCGGCGTCCGTAGCCGCCGGTACCGCCGCCCATTTCCGGGGTGCTGGTGGTGCCCGCGCCGCGGCCCACATCGGCGCGGCCCACGTCGGCGCCGCGTCCGGCGTCACGGCCCGCGTACCCGCCGGGCGCGGGGGTGCTGCTGGGCGCGAAGCCCGCCACGGGCGCGCTGCCGTACCCGGCGGGCGCGGCGGCGCTGCCTCCGGCGGTTCCGACGGTGGGGTCGTTGGCGAGGCGGGCGAATTCCTTGCTGTCCACGGCGCGCTCGACGCCGATGTCGAAGGAGATCACGCGGCGGCGGTACAGGTTCGCCAGGAAGGCGTCCATGGTGACCATGCCCTCGCGCGCGCCGGTCTGCATGACGGAGGTGATCTGGTAGGTCTTGCCCTCGCGGATCAGGGCGCGCACGGCGGGGTTGGCGATCAGCAGTTCGTACGCCAGGATGCGGCCCTGGCCGTCCAGGCGGGGCAGCAGCTGCTGCGTCATGACGGCCACGAGGTTGTTGGCGAGCTGCACGCGGATCTGCTCCTGCTGCTCCTCGGGGAACACGTCCACGATACGGTCGATGGATTCCGGCGCGGAGTTGGTGTGCAGGGTGCCCATCACGAGGTGTCCGGTCTCGGCGGCGGTCACGGCGGCCTTGATGGTCTCGTAGTCGCGCATTTCGCCGACCAGGATCACGTCGGGCGCCTGACGCAGCACGGCGCGCAGGGCGTCGTTGAAGCTCATGGTGTCCGCGCCGACCTCACGCTGGTTGATGATCGACTGCTTGTGCGTGTGCATGAACTCGATGGGGTCCTCGATGGTCATGATGTGCAGCCGCTTGGTGGTGTTGATGTAGTCGATCATGGCGGCCAGCGTGGTGGATTTCCCCGAACCGGTCGGGCCGGTCACGAGCACCAGGCCGCGCGGCGCGTTGGCGATGTCGATGACGTTCTGCGGGAGGCCCATCTCCTGGGCGCTCTTGATCTTGGTGGGAATCAGTCGCAGCACGCCGCCCACGTTGCCGCGCTGCATGAAGGCGTTCACGCGGAAGCGGGCCTTCTCACCCAGCGCGAACGAGAAGTCCAGTTCGCGGCGTTCCTCGAAGGTGCGCTGCTGCTTCTCGTTCATCATGGAGTACATCAGTTTGCGGGTCTCGGTGGGGGCCAGTTCCGCGAAGCCCTGCGAGTCGTACACGCCCTGCAACTTGAACTGCGGGGCGAGCCCGACGGTGAGGATCACGTCGGACGCGCCCTTGTCGGCGGCGAAACGCAGGATGTCGGTGATGTCGGCGGCGGGCTGGGTCATGGGGGTACCTCGGGGGGAACGTGGGGCGGGCAGGGGGCGGACGCGGAGGAGCTTACTTGCTGGTGACGGCCAGCACCTCCTCCAGGGTGGTGATGCCGGACAGCGCCTTCTCGATGCCGTCCTGGCGCAGGGTTTTCATGCCGCTCTGGTTGATGGCGACCTCGGTGATCTCGGTGGCGTTCTTGCCGGAGCCGATAGCGATGCGCAGCGGTTCGTCGATGACCATCAGTTCATGGATGCCCATGCGGCCCTTGTAGCCGGTGCCGCCGCAGCGGTTGCAGCCGGCGCCGCGCATCAGTTGCGCGCCGCGCAGGTCGCGTTCCGTGATGCCCAGGCGGCGCAGGACGTCCGGGTCGGCGTTGGTGGGGGCCTTGCAGTCCGGGCAGACCTTACGCACGAGGCGCTGGGCGACCACGCCCACGACGGCCGCGCCGATGTTGAAGTGCTCGACGCCCATCTCCTCGAGGCGCACGATGGCGCCCGGCGCGTCGTTGGTGTGCAGGGTGGCCAGCACGAGGTGTCCGGTCAGGGCGGCCTCGACGGCGATCTTGGCGGTCTCGGTGTCTCGGATCTCGCCAACGAAGATGATGTCGGGGTCCTGTCGCAGGAAGGCCCTCAGGGCGCGGGCGAAGGTCATGCCCGCCGTGTTGTTCACCTGTGACTGGATGATGCCCGGAATCTCGTATTCGACCGGGTCCTCGATGGTGGTGGTGTTCTTCTCGGGCACCGCGATGCGCTTGAGGGTGGAAAAGGACGTGAAGGACTTCCCGGAGCCGGTGGGGCCGGTCACCAGGAAGATGCCGTTGGGTTTGTGAATGGTGTCCAGGTAACGCTGGTAGTTGTGCTCGGAAAAGCCCAGTTGCTCGACTTCGGGGATGTTGCTGGCCTTCTGCAGCAGTCGCATGACGGCCTTCTCGCCGTACACGGTGGGCAGCGTGGACAGTCGCAGGTCGAGGTCGATGCTGCCCTTCTTGAAGCGCACGCGGCCGTCCTGCGGCACGCGCCGCTCGCTGATGTCCAGGTGGCCCATGATCTTGATGCGCGCCAGGATGCTCTGCGAACTGCCCTTGGGAAGCTCGTTCTGTTCGCGCAGGATGCCGTCCACGCGGTAGCGGACGCGCAGGGCCGTCTCGGTCGGTTCGATGTGGATGTCGCTGGCTTCCTGCAGGGCCGCCTCGCGGATGATGTTGTCCACGACGCGCACCACGGCGTTGTCGTCGAGGCCCGCGCTGACGTCGGTGTCTTCCTGGCGTTTGTTGTCCTTGTCGCGCTGCTTGCTTTCCTGCACCAGCCGCTGGTTCAGGTCGGCCATGTCCTTGCTGCCGAAGTACCGCTCGATCAGGCGGACGATGTCCTTTTCGGCCATGACGGCCGGGATGACCTCGCGGCCCGTGATGAGTTTCAGGTCGTCCAGCGCGAACACGTTGCGCGGGTCCTTCATGGCGATGACCAGCGACTCGCCCTGAAGGCGGACCGGGACCACGCCGTAGCGGCGGGCGGTGCTTTCCGGGATCATCAACGCGACCTTGCTGTCCGGCGGGTTCTGGACCGGGTCCAGGAACTCGTAGCCGAGCTGCGCGGCCAGCGAACGGGCCAGCATCTCCGGGCTGAGCTTCCCGGACTGCACCAGCGTGTCTTCCAGGCGGCCGCCCCCGGAGTTCTGTTTCTGCAGGGCGTTGTCGATCTCGTCGGCCCCGGCGAACCCGAGTTCCACGATCACCTCGCCCAGCGGTTTGACGCGGCCCTCGCGGGCCTGTACCTGCAACGCCTCGCGCAGCTGCGCGCGTGACAGGGTGCCCTGCTGCACCATCTGCTCGCCCAGGCGGCCGCGCTGCGGGTAGAAGCGTTCGATCAGCAGTTCCACGTCGCGCGGCTTGGCGAGAATCAGCTGCACGGGGCGGCCCACGAGCGCCTCGATGTCCTCGCGTTTGCGGGGATCGCTGGCGACCACCGTCACGCCGCTGTCGGTCTCGTCGACGGGCACGGCGTTCAGGCGCAGCGCGTCGGCGCGCAGCATGCTGCCCAGCACGTCCTCGCTGGGCTGGAAGTCGCGGGGGTTGCGCAGGTACACCGCGCCGACCTGCTCGGCCAGGATCTCGTACAGCTGATCTTCCGTGATGGCTTTCTGCGCGATCAGGGTGGAGCCCAGCGGTTCGCCCGTCTGCTGCTGAGAGTCCAGCGCGATCTGCAGTTGCGCGTCGGTGATCAGGCCGCGCGAGATCAGGCGCTGGCCCATCATGCCGCCGCCGCTGTTGGCCTCGGCGTCGGCGGGCAGTTCGGCCTGCAGGTTCAGGTCCGGGTAGTTCGTGGCGATGGCCCACATGATCTGGTCACGCAGCGCCTGGTACGGCTCGATGTTCATGCCGCTGTCGTCCTCGAGCGCCTCGATGCTCAGGCTGGACAGCGGGTCCACGATCGCCACGCGCAGGGTGCCGCCGTCCACCGCGAACGGGAAGGCCTGCACGCTCAGGGCCGTCTGGGGGCGCACGGCGGCCAGCGCCTGCGCCTCCGGCGTCACGACCAGCAGGTTCACCAGCGGAATACCCAGCGCCTCCTCGATGGCCCGCGCGATGCGTTTCTCGCCGACCATGCCGGAGTCGATCAGGATCTCCGCGAGGCGGCCGCCCACCTCGGCGTGACGGACCAGGGCTTTTTGCAGGTCCGTGTCGTTCACGTACCCCTGTTCGAGCAGAATGGCGCCCAGGCGCCGGTCACCGATTGAGAGTGCCATGTTGTGTCTCCTTGTTCAGACCCGGTCGGGCCGCGCGGCGTGAGGGAACGTGCAGAGTGCAGGAAGATGAGGAAGGAAGGCGTGGGCCGCGGGCGGGCGGAGCGGTGGGCCGTGTCATGTCAGTGATTCCAGTCGTGCCCGTACCGTTTCAGGACGGCGCGTTCCAGGCGGCGGGCCACGCGGGTATGAGGGAGGGCGTTTGTGGCCAGGGGGCGCACCAGGATGGTGTGCATGCCGCTCAGGTTGCCGCCCAGCACGTCCGTGAACAGTTGATCGCCGACCATGCCCACCTGATGCGCCGGGAGGTGCAGTTCGCTCAGGGCGCGGCGGAAGGCGCGGGGATTGGGCTTCCCGGCCAGTCCGACACCCTGGAATTCCAGTTTGTCCAGCCAGAACGCCGCGCGCCGCCCGGTGGCGTTGCTCAGCAGGTACAGGCCCACGCCCGCGATTTTCAGGTCGCGGACCCAGGCCAGGGTGCTGGCCACGCCCTGCGCGTCGTAACTGCCGTACGGGACCAGGGTGTTGTCCAGGTCCAGCAGCAGGCCGTGCAGGCCCCGGTCGGCCAGGAATTCCGGTGTCAGGTGAGTGACGTGGTCGATCACGTCGCGGGGGCGCAGCAGACTCACGCCTGCCCCCGCGCCGGAGCGTCACGCAGGGCGTGCTGGCCGATCACGGCCCACATGCGCCCGGTGCGGCCCGCGTCGCGGCGGTACGAGTAGAAGTCCGCCTCGGTCGAGCAGCGGCCACTGACCCACACCTGCGCGTCCGGCACGCCCGCCCCGCGCAGCACCGCGCGGTTCGCTCCGGCCAGATCCAGGTGCCAGGTGGGATCACCGCGCAGTTCGTCCTCGTCGGCGCCCACATGCGCGCCCAGGCCCTCCTGCGCGAAGGCCAGCGCGACCTCCTCGCCGACCGGGTACGCGGCGGCGCGGATGCCGGGACCGACAGCGGCCAGGATGCGGGCCGGGTCGGCGCCCAGGTCGGTCATGGCCTGCACGGTGCGGGCGGCCACGCGGCCCAGCGTGCCCTTCCAGCCGGCGTGCGCGGCGCCGATCACCCCGGCGTGCGGGTCGTGCAGCAGCAGCGGGTAGCAGTCGGCGGTGCCGATGGCCAGCAGCACCCCGGCGTCGGCGGTGACCAGGGCGTCCCCGGTCCAGTGGCCACCGCTGCGGGCGTGCACGACGTCGGTGCCGTGCACCTGGGTCAGGCGGGCCACCTGGGCGGGCGTGAACCCCAGCGCCGCGCACAGCCGCTGGCGGTTTTCCTGCACGTGCGCGGGGTCGTCTTCACGGTCGTCGAGGTTCAGCCCACCGTAGGGACCGGTGGACACGCCACCAGCACGCGTCGTGAAGGCGTGCGGCGCAGTGAGGTGCGGCGCGCGGATCAGCATCAGGCGTTCAGTATGCAGGGTCATCTCTCACCGGATTCTGACGCGTCAAGTCCCACACCGGGGGATGCGGCCTTCATGCAGTGAACGCCCCCGCCCGCGCCCGGCCCGGACGGGGACGTTTTGCACCCGCTTCAGCAGGCGCCCGCGCGGGTTGCTAGAGTCCCCCCCATGAGTGTCAGCATTGACTTGAGCGGCAAGACGGCCCTGGTGATGGGCGTGGCGAACGCACGCAGCCTCGGCTGGGCCATCGCGCAGCAGCTTCTGGCGGCCGGGTGCCGCGTGGGCTTCTCGTACCAGGGCGAACGCCTGAAAGGCGAACTCGACAAACTGCTCGCCGGACACGAGAACGTCTGGACCCAGCAGGCCGACGCCACCAGCGAGGACGACCTGAGTGCCCTGTTCGGCCGCGTGAAAGACGAATTCGGGGGGCTGGACTACCTGGTGCATTCCATCGCGTTCGCGCCGCGCGCCGCCATGGACGGCCGGTTCCTGGACACCACCGAAGCCGACTGGAACACCGCCCTGAACGTCAGCGCGTACACGCTGGTCTCCACCTGCCGGCACGCCGAGACCCTGCTGCGCCCCGGCGGCAGCGTGATCAGCCTCACCTACCACGCCTCGCAGAAAGTCGTGCCCAAGTACAACGTGATGGGCGTCGCCAAGGCCGCGCTGGAAGCCACCACCCGCTACCTCGCCAGCGAGATGGGCGCCGCCGACGTGCGCGTGAACACCATCAGCGCCGGCCCCATGCGGACCATCGCGGCCCGCTCCATCCCCGGATTCGGCACCATGTACGAGAAAGCCGCCGAGGCCGCCCCGCTGGGCCGCAACGCCACACCCGACGAGGTCGGCAAGCTCGCCCTGTTCCTGCTTTCCGACCTGGGCAGCGGCATGACCGGGCAGACCGTGTACGTGGACGCAGGCTCCAGCATCATGGCCATGAAGATCGAGAACTGATACGGACTCCGATTGAACGGCTTTATAAGCCATTCAATCGGAGTCGGTATCAGACTGGCCGGGCTGGCTGTCGCGTTCGCGGTACGCGGCCCCCCAGGCCAGCATGGCGCGCACGATGGGTTCCAGCGTCAGGCCCAGCGGGGTCAGCGAGTACTCGACTTTCGGCGGTACCTGCGGGTAGACCTCGCGGTGGACCAGTCCATCGGCTTCCAGTTCCCGCAGTTGCAGGGTCAGCATGCGCTGCGTGACGCCCGGCATGCGCCGCTGCAACTCCGAGAAGCGGCGCGGCCCGCCCAGCAGGTGGTAGATCGCCACGGCCTTCCACTTCCCGCCGATGACGGCCACGGTGGTCGTGACGGGACAGGGCAGGGGGGCAGCAGGTGCGGGCGGTTCGGCGGGCGCGGTCATGCCCGCAGGTTAGCAGTCCACAGTTCCCAGAATGTGCGTACCTACCGGAAGTGTACGTACTTGGCAAGGCGTGGGTACCCTGGCAGACTGGGGGCACCGCAGGGGGAAACCGCCCGCCTGCCTCCCCTCCCCTTCTCCGCGTTCAGAACGGCGGCCGCCTCCGGGCGGACCCGCCGCAGGAGTTCCCATGTCCATTCCCAAGACCATGACCGTCATGGAAATCCAGCAGCCCGGCGGCCCCGAAGTCCTGCAACCCGCCACCCGTCCCGTCCCCACGCCCGGCCTGGGCGAGGTGCTCGTGCGCGTGCAGGCGATCAGCATCAACCCCGTGGACACCAAGTGGCGCGCCGGGGGGCCGCTGAAGGAATTCCCGGTCGTGCTGGGCTGGGACGTGTCCGGCGTGATCGAGGCAGTCGGGCCGTACGTGATGGAGTTCGCGGCCGGTGACGAGGTGTTCGGCATGCTGGCCTTCCCGCAGTTGCCCGGCGCCTACGCCGGGTACGTCCTGGCCCGCGCGGCGGACATCACCCTGAAACCCGCCGCGCTGAGTCACGAGGACGCCGCCGCCATGACCCTGGCCGCCCTGACCGCGCATCAGGCGCTGGAGAGGATGGACCTGCGCGCCGGTCAGCGCGTCCTGATCCACGCGGGTGCCGGGGGTGTCGGGCACTACGCGGTGCAGCTGGCCCGCGCGCGCGGCGCGCACGTGATCGCCACCGCCTCGGCCGGGAACGTGGACTTCGTGCGGGGTCTGGGGGCCGACGAGGTCGTGGATTACCGCGCGCGGCCCTTCGAGCAGCAGGTGCAGGACGTGGACGCCGTGTTCGACACGGTTGGCGGCGACACCACGGACCGCTCGTTCGCGGTGATCCGCCCCGGCGGGTGGCTGGTGTCCATCACGGCCGCGCCGTCCGAGGCACTGGCGCAGGAGCGGGGCGTGCACGCCACCCGGATTCTGGTGTACCCGTCGCGCGCGCACCTGAACGAACTCGTGCGGCTGGTCGCGGCCGGGCAACTGCGCTCGCACGTCAGCCAGGTGTTCCCGCTGGCGCAGGTGGCCGACGCGCACCGCGCCCAGCAGACGGGCCGCACGGTCGGCAAGCTCGTGCTGCGCCCCTGACCGGCTCCTGTTCCCGCCCCGCACGGGATCGCTGCCTTATTCTGGGCGGCATGACCCTCACCCCGAACGCCCTGCTGCTGCTGAACGCGCAGCGTCACGACCTGGAGGACCGCAGCGACGAGCGGGCGCTGGCGCGCGACTGGGCGCACCACGTGGACGAGGCCCGCGCGGCCGGGTGGCTGGTGGCGTTCGTGCAGTGGGACGCGCCGCGCGGCGCGGACTGGGAGACCTTCTCGAAAGCCTGGACGCTGCACCCGGACTTCCGGGCCGAGCAGGGCGACGTGCTGGTCCGCGCCGCCCGCCCGGACGCCTTCGAGGGTTCGGAACTGGCCGCGCAGCTGCACGGGCGCGCCGTGCGGACCCTGCACGTGCTGGCGCTGCCGGGCACCCCGGAACTCGCGGCGACCCTGGCGTCCGCGCAGGCGGAGGGGTTCGCGGTGTCGGACGTGGTGGTGCCGGCGTGAGCGACCTGAACCTTGAGTACACCCTGGACGTGCTGGTGCGCCTGCTGGACACGCCCAGCCCGACGGGCTTCACGGACCGCGCCGTGACCCTGATCGAATCCGAGTTGCGGGCGCTGGGCGTGCCATCCCGCCGGACCCGCAAGGGCGCGCTGACCTGGGAGGTGCCGGGCACGGGCGAGGGGCACGTGACGTTCAGCGGGCACGTGGACACGCTGGGCGCGATGGTCAAGGGCGTCAAGGACAGCGGCCGGTTGCGGCTGTGGGGGCTGGGCGGGTACGACTGGGCGACCGTGGAGGGCGAGGACGTGCGCGTGCACACGCAGGCCGGGCAGGAACTGACGGGCACGGTCGTGAACGTCCGCCAGAGCACGCACGTGCACGGCGCGGCCCTGCGTGAACTCAAGCGCGAGGCGGCCGTCATGGAGGTCCGGCTGGACGAACCGGTGTTCGGCGCGCGGGACGTGCACGCGCTGGGCGTGGCCGTGGGCGACTTCGTGAGTTTCGACGCGCGGCCCCGCGTGACCGGCAGCGGGTACGTGAAGGCCCGCCACCTGGACAACAAGGCGGCGGTCGCGGTGTTCCTGGCGGTCACGCGCGAGCTGCTGGCCCGCCCGGCGGGCGTCACGGCGGCCTTTCACATCACCACGTACGAGGAGGTCGGGCACGGCGCGGCCACCGGCATTCCCGCGCACACCGACGAACTGATCGCCGTGGACATGGCGGCAGTCGGGGACGGGCAGACCAGCAGCGAGCATCACGTGACGCTGTGCGTGGCAGATGGCGGCGGGCCGTACGATCACGCGCTCGGGAACCGGCTGCGCGCCGCGGCCCGCACGGCCGGGCTGGACCTGCGGGTGGACATCTACCCCTTCTACGCCTCGGACGGCACGGCGGCGTGGCGGGCCGGTGGGGACTACCCGGTGGCGCTGATCGGGCCGGGCGTGGACGCCAGTCACGCCTACGAGCGCACGCACACCGACGCCCTGCGCGCCACGGGTGACCTGATGCTGGCCTACCTGCGCCGCGACTGAACCGGCTGCCAGTTCAGGCCCTCTCCAGACTGGGGCCGCTCCGGTTCAGGGATGGGTGGGCGTGTCCTGCCGGCGCGGCAGCAGCCCGGAGAGGTTTGCGGCGTTCAGGCCGCCGTCCGGGAGGGCGTGGCCGTTCTCGCCGAGCAGGTAGGCGGTCACGTCCAGGACTTCCTGCGGGCTCAGGGTGCCGCGCTGGTCCTGGGGCATGGTGTCGCGGATCAGGTCGTGCAGGCCCAGGGGCGGCAGGTCCGCGAAGCCCGCCTCGAAGCTCTCGCCGCGCAGGGCGGGACCGCTGATGCCCTCCAGGCGGTCGCCGTGACACATGGCACAGGCCAGGACGTACACCGTCTCGCCGCGCGCGGCCTGCACCTGGGCGGCGCTGAGCGGGGCGGCGCTGAGCGGGACGGTGCTGGTCAGGGTGGCGCTGGCGGGGGTGGAGGCCAGCACAGGGGCCGGGGCGGCCACGACCGGCAGCGCCGCGAGGCCGAGTGCCAGCAGACCCGGCAGCAGAGCAGACCGCAGCGCAGGTCGCAGGGTCGGCAGTGGGGCGCGGCGGCCGGAGTGAGTGGGTCGGGTGGGCACGCCGGGCACTGTAGCGCGCACTCGACCCGGACTGACCGGGCGTCCTTTCTTGCCGTGCGGGATGGGCGCCGTGGCCTCCGGTACGCGACCGGGTGGTGGGGTGGGGGCAGATTGCTGGACCGGGTCCAGGAAAGCGGCGAAACGCGAAAAAAGATGTATACAATCCGCGCTTGTCCCTGTAGGCTGGACGTGTGCTCTCCCTTCAGAAAGCGGCCAACATCCTGGGGGCTTTCAGCGCCGAACAACCCGAATGGGGCGTCCGGGCACTGGCCTCCCACCTCGGCGTGCCCCGCGCCACCGCACACGCCTACCTCGCCGGACTGACCGAGGCGGGCTTCCTGCGCCGCACCCCCGCCGGCAAGTACCGCCTGTCCTGGCACCTCGCCGAGATGGGCGCGCAACTCACCGCCTCGCTGCCGTGGTTCCCCGAGGCCCGCGCCCTGATCACCCGGCTGGCCCTGGAGGTCCGCGCCGTGGCGTTCCTGTGCATCCTGGAAGGCGAGGAGGTCGTCGCGACCATCCGCGAACGCCACCCGGACGCCGACATCGACCTGCCGCTCGACGTGTACCTGCCCGCCACCGCCACCGCCAGCGGCAAGATCCTGTACGCGCACGCCGACATCACGCCCCGCAGCTTCGAGGCCTGCACGCCCAGCTCCATCACCTCACTGGACGAATGGAAGACCGAGGTCGCCAAGGTCCGCCGCCTCGGGTACGCGTACTCCATCGAGGAATGGATTCCCGGCCAGTGCACCCTGGGCGTCCCGTACCACGCGCTGCACAGCGGCCTGCCCGACGGACACCCCGGCGACACGGTCGTGGCGGCCATCGGCGTGCAGATGAGCGCCGGACGCTACCTGCGCGAGGAACGCAGCATCCGCGAACGCGTCCTGCAGATCGTCCGCGAGGCCGAAGCGCTGCCCTGACCCCCGCCGCACCCAGCGTCCGGGCCGCCACGCTCAGTCGGCCGCGCCGCCTGCCGACGGGGGCGCGGCCAGCCCCTGCACCTCGGTACGCAGCGCCTGCAATTCCAGTTGCAGGGCCGCCAGCTTCTGCTCGGCGTCGTTCAGGCGCGTCTGCTCCTGCGCCGTGAACTGCGTGAACGGCCGCACCGCGTCCCGCAGGCGCGTATCGGCGCGCTCCTGCTCGCGGCCGTACTCACTGCGCACGATCCGCTCCAGAGCCTCGCGCAGCGCCGCGACCTTCTCCCGCAACTGCCGGTGCGCCTGCAACCGCTTGTTCGGCAGCACGAACAGCCCCAGGCTGCCCAGCGTCAGGCCCGCCAGAATCCCGCCCGTGAAATCCAGCGCGGACGCCCCGATCAGCGCGCCCAGCCCAGCCCCGATGCCCAGGCCGCCCGCCAGGCCGCCCACGGCGCCCTTCATGGCGTCCTCGGCGTCCCGCGACAGCTGCCGCGCCAGTTCCGTCTGCGTGGTCGTCTGCAGGTGCTGCTGCGCGCTGCCCGCGATGCCCTCCAGCAGCGCCGCCCGGTCGTAACTGAACCGCGTGCGGGCCACCGCCGACTCCGGCTGACGCCGCGCCAGGAACACCTGCACGTCCTCCCAGAAACCCAGGTTCACCTCCACGAACCGGTCGATCATCGTCCCGAACTGCCGGTCGATCGCGTCCGGCAACTCCGCCACCGCCTCGCGCCGGAACGCCTCCTCCAGCTCGCGCGCGTTCAGCAGGCCCCGCAGGTTCCCGAACCGCAACTTCTCGTCAATGAAGCGGTCGGCGCGCACCTCGAACTCGCTCAGCAGGCGGTTCACGCGGTTGAGCTGCCCGTCCAGTTCCCCAAGCGTGCTCTCCTGATGCGCCCGCTGCCGCGCCTCCAGTTCCCGCAGCACCTCTAGGTCCTCCGCGAGCGTCTGCCGGGCCGCCGCGCCCCGCGCCTCCTCGCCCGCCAGCAACTCCGCGACCGTTCCCAGCGGACTCAGCAGCTTCAGGCGCGTGCGTTCCACCTCGGACAGCCGCATCCGCAGCACCTCCCGCAGCGCGTGAAAACCCACGTCCCCGCCGCGCTGCTCAGCCCGCGCGCTGATCAGCAGCACCGGCGGCGTCAGGCCCAGCACGCCCCGCGCGCCCGCCTCCACGAACTCCCGCACCTGCGTCTTCTGCTCCGGCGTCTCCAGCAGGTCCGCCTTGTTCACCACCATGATCACACTCCGGCCCCAGCGCGCCGCCAGCGACAGGAACTGCCGCTCGGACTCCGTGAACGGCCGGTCCGCCGACGTCAGGAACAACACCAGATCCGCGCGCGGCAGGAACCCCTCCGTCAGCGCCTGATGCTGACGGACAATCGCGTTCGTGCCCGGCGTATCCACCAGCGCCACCCCCTCCAGCGAGGGCAGCGGGTACGTCAGACGACTCACGAACGGATCACGGGTCGCCTCCATCTGCCCCGGCACCTCCCCGTTCACCAGCACGTAAATCCGGTCCGTGGTCGGCGTCACCCCCTCCGGCAACACCGACGCACCCAGCAGCGCATTCACGAACGAACTCTTGCCCGCGTTGAACTCCCCGACCACCACCAGCAGGAACGCCTCATCCAGCGCCCGCACCGCCACTCGCGCGCCCTCCACCACGTCCGGCGGCGCACCCTGCCCCACCAGCAACCCCAGCACGTCACCCAGCAGCGCCCGCTCACGCCCCAGCAGATCCTGCACCCGACTCGACACCAACATGCCAGACAGCCTACCCGCCCCCACCTGACCACACCTTCAGCAAACCTACCGCCCCTACCGGGGGTAACACGAAGCTGGTGACTGATGCAATCCGCACCAACCACCAGTCAGAGTGAGAACGCCTGCCGTTCAGTTCAGGCCGATGCCCTTACCGACGTTTCTGGGGAACACCGTGACCGTGGAGCGACCACTGCCGGGAACGCGCACGCTTGGACTGCCACCCACCTGACGCTGGGCAGCCAGATTCACGGTGATAGCGGTCCTGCCGACCTGTTGAATGCCTGCGTCTCCCGTCAGACTGAACAGGCGGTCTGGAACGCTGCTCACCTGCGGCAGGGTGACTGGCAGCAGGTAATCCATCACCATCGCGCCCTGCGTGGTGTTAGCCAGCGGTACCGGGAACACAGTTCCAGTCAGTTTCCCGAACGAACGGCGATATTCCATCAGTACCCATGTAGAGGCGTCGTTGAGAGGCTCCGCCGCCGGACGACGGCCACTGCTCAGGGTGGTGCTTCCGGTCAGGACCGAGCGCAGCACCGGATAGTAGGCATACAGGGTGTAACAGTTGGCGGTATCCGGTACGGCCGGGGCTATGAGGGCGCAGTTTGGCGTTTCACTTCTGGGAGGCAGGACTACTGCGATGAAGGCGTCTTGTCCGACCGTCCAGGCTCCCAGCCCAGTCCTTGGATTCTTGACGGTGGGATCGGTACCCAGGTCGAAGGTCGTTCCGGTCGGGTACACGTAAGCGGACTCTCGCAGTCTGGACAGCACGTAAGTCTGCGCGATCTGCGTTTCGGGCAGGAGGTCGTTGCGCGTCTGTAATGACATGGAAGCCCGCGTGGAGGACAGATTCACGTTGAAGACTGCCAGCAGGACCACGCTCATCAGGGCCATGCCGATCAGCAGTTCTACCAGCGTGAAGCCGGCCTGCCGGATCATTGCAAGATCAGTCTTCATGGGTGGGCAATCTCCGTGGAGAAACTGACTGTTTTGCCTGCGCTCGTGGCTGTCGCTGTCACGGTCCGGTTGGTCGGGCTGGTATCCGGCAGGGTCGGATTGACACCGCATGCGGTGCCGGTCGCCTGAACGTCCGTTTCACTGCCGACCTTGTTGAAGTTAGAGTCCATACCCTGCGCCCGGACCTGCACACCCGCAGGAAAACTGGTCAGGGAGACGCAGCCCATCTGATATTTGGGGCTGTCCTGCCACTCACCCTTGACCTGCTCAATGGCGGCCTGGGCGAGGTTGGTCGCGGCCACCTGCTGAGTAGATTGCCGTGACAGCCCGAACAGTCCGGTTAACGGCGCCAAGACGGCAGTCACGATGACAAGCAGTAGCAGGACCGCGACAAGTACCTCAATGATCGTGAAGCCCTGCGTGGCATGACGCTTAGTTGAATCAGGGTTGCGCACTGAAAGTCCCCTTCCCTGTGGTGCCCAGGAGTTTAATGTAAAGCGTCTCACCAAGTTTGTTGCTCAGGATCCAGACGGCTCCACCCGGCACGCTGCTCTCGGCATAAGGGGCAACGTAGGTGATGGTGTTCGCATACGTAGCAACAGGGGCGACCATCACGTCGTTCGGTAGCGTTCGGGTTCCGCTGCCACTCTGCGGCCAGACGGTCACATAGGTGGCTTTGGGGGTGGCATAGGCGGTACTGGTCAGGGTCACGCTAGTAGCCGTGGAGCTTTGCGTGGCCTGGGTGCGCGCGCTGTTCAGATCTGCCAGTAACTGCGTGCCTGCTTCCCTTAATTGCTGCTGCCGGATACCACGCGCACTGCTCACAAACAGAACGGCAGAGAGAATCCCAACGATCGCCATGACCACGAGAAGCTCGATCAGAGAGAACCCCTGGGTGCGCCGGTTTCGTGAGGGAAACGCGGTCACTTCAGGTCCCATCCTTTGCAGTCTGAACCTGATTGCCGTTCTGCTGCAGCTTGATGGGTGTCGTCAGACCGGCGGACCATTCCTGCTGTGTGGGGAAGAAGGGCGGGGTGACGCCCTCGTTGGTGCGCTGATCGTAGACGAAGTTACGCCCGTAACCCTTGCCGTTCGTCAGACCGAACGCGCCGTAGTAGTTCTCGATGATGCCGCCCATCAGGTTCACCTGTCCCAGACTACCGTCTGCGGCACCGCCGTCGTACCCGTCAACCTTGACTTTGCCCTGACTGGCCATCAGAACTGCTTGGATGTTGACGTTTTTAGGCATGCCGGGTCGGGTGCCGGTCGTGGTACAGGCGCCGTCAGCGTCCGTCGCCTTGCAGTTGGGGCTGACCAGATCGATGTCGCCACCAGAGGAGTAGATTCCCAGGATGTTCTTGGCGTTCTTGTTGGTGCAGGTGGCAGCATTGAACACGCCGTTTGTCACCGAGTTGCTGCCGCTACAGGGGGGATCCTGGTACTTGAGGTCGCTGGTGATGGCGATATCGCCGGTGGAGGCCAGGGTCATCTGAGCGAAGGCAGCAATGGCGGCGGGCGCCGTGGCGGGGTTATTGGCGTCGGTCCGCGCGGGTCCGTTGAGGTTGGTCACTCCGTCCTTCGCGTAGATGACACCCGTGAATTTAGTGCCCGTCCCACCCTGCTTCCAGGTGCCCGTGATGGGGTCCTGGGTGGCCTTCGACCACACGTTGGTCGTGGGATTCAGCAGGTACACGTTCTTATCGGCGTCGGTGGCCAGGTTGACGGTACTACTGCCCAGGGTATAGGTAATGCGCTGCACCGGAGTGCTGGTTGTGCCTAAGGTGATATTCGAGGCCTGAAGGGTCAGGTTGGAGGCCGTGCCGTCGATGAACACACCGCCCGACTTGGCCTGCAGCGCCTGGTTGTTGGCGTTCTTGGGCAGCGGGATGAAGTTCTTGTTCCACGACACTCCACCCTGGAACCGGGGGTCGGAGTTCCCGCTGGTGGTGGAGACGACCGGAGCCTGATCATTCGGGGACATCGCACTCTTGTCCTTCCAGGTCGTGCTGTAGAAGTAGGCGCCGGGTTTCGCGGTTACCGAGCAGTAGTCGTCACCGCTGCTGTTCGTTTTGATGGCACCGCCAGGGCAGCCAGCGGACGTGACTTCCCCGCCGAAGTACGGGGTGCCCTGAAAGTTGAAGTTGGAGTTGGTATGCACAGGACCGGAGAACAGGGTGTTGCTGGTGAAGGTAATGCGTGAGCAGTTGCTGGGGGTCGAGGCGCAGCCTGCCTCAGCAGAACTGCTGGAATAGTGACGGTTGGTTAGCAGCGCGTACTTGGCAAACGACCCGCGCCCGACGTTCAGCGTGTAGGTCTTGTTCTGGCTGCCCACGGCGAGGTTGCGGGTTGAACTGCTGTCTGGTGTGCCAGTGGCGGAAACGGAGGGCACCGAGAGGGTCAGAACGAAGGTGTCCGTTGCCGTTTTCTGCACGGAGTTCAGGATCAGGCGGACGCGGCTGGAGTATTCAGCGTTGTTCTTGCCTCCCTTCAGTGTGATGCCGTCTGCACTGAACAGCTGCGCCCAGAAGGACCGGCCGTCTCCACTGACAGCATAGGACGCCGACGTAAACGAGGTTACGGGAATGTACTTGGTAAAGAAGTCCAGGCGGTTCCCGGTACCGAGCGTCGTGACGGACTGGCTTCCGAGAACACCCTGCGAACCGGTGACACCGCACAGGACGTTGGTCACGTTATTCACGACGTTCACAGGCAGAGCCGTCAATCCGCACAGGCTCAGGATGTCGGTCTCCATCTGCGTGGTCGTGACACCTGATGGACCGGACGGAATGACCATGGAGTTGGGTTGCAGGAGACTGTTGACGAGATTCAGCTGCGTCTGCGAGCGCGACAGGCCCGCTTCCGCCGCGTACATGGCGCGGATAGAGGACTCCTGTGCGGTGGAGCTGCGCCGGGAGGACAGCGCCAGTTGCGAGGTGATCGCCAGGATCACGACCATCATGACCATGACCACCAACACGGTCACGATCAGCATGGCTCCCTCGGTGCGGTGAGACTTCTTCATAGCAGCAGTCTGTTCCTTGTGAGGAGCAGAAACCACCCCAGGGCAGGGGCTCACCTGATAGGGGGTATTTTGTCGATTCAGACGCCGTTTGTGACTTTTTTGTGAGGCGGAGGGGTGTAGCACCTGTGCGCGGCGAGACTGCTGACTGGGCACCGAAACACGCAAAGAGTCGGCACACCTGCCACCACTTTGTTTTTCACTGTAGGCGGTACAGTGTGGGGGTGACTTGGCTGAAGCCTGTGGATGTGGGTCGTGACGCGCAGTCGGCGTACGGTGAGTTCTTGCGGGATCTGGAGGCGCGTCTGTCGGATCCGGGTACGGACCGGTTCGTGCTGGCGCGTGAGGTGCTGTCCGAGGCGATGTACGGCCGTCCTTATGCGGCGCTGGTGGCGGATGCGCCGCTGGCGGCGTTGAATCTGGATGCGCGGAACGTGACGTTCGAGGCGGAGTACTACATGGCGACGGACACGGAGTTGTTCGGGCGGGTCAAGCCGCTGCTGTGGCTGTGGAAGAACCTGGATCTGACGCCGGTCGGGCAGAATCCGGTGCTGGGGATTCCGGTGCGGCGGGTGCTGGCGGAACGGATTTTCCGGCGGGTGGGGCGGGATTTCAAATGCTGGCAGAACGTGGAGTTCAGCGTGGGGTACAACATGGAGGTGGGGGACGATGTGGTCGTTCACCGGCATGTGCTGCTGGATGACATTGGTGGGATCGAGTTGCATGACGGGGCGAGCATCAGTGATTACGTGAACGTGTACAGCCATACGCACAGCGTGCTGGACGGCCCGGATGTGACGTTGCGGCGTACGGTGATCGGGCGTGGCGCGCGGATCACGTACCATTCGACGGTCCTGGCGGGCAGTGTGGTCAGCGATGATGCAATGCTGGCGACGCACGCGTTGCTGCGCAGTGATATTCCGCCGCACGGGATTGCGATGGGCGTGCCGGCCCGCACGACGCGCTTCAAGGTGCGGGAGCCGCAGGAGGTGCTGGTGGATTCGCGGTCGCTGGTGCGCGTGCCGGACCGGAAGGCGAACCCGGAGTTTCCGGAGCCCACGCCGAATCAGACGCGCGTGGCGTCAGAGGATGATCTGGCGGGCCGCGCGCTGGTGACCGGGGAACGCTGAGCCGACGGATGTAAAAAGGTGGCAGGTGGCCGTTACGTGCCATCTGCCATCTCTCTCTGGTGCTTACAGGGTGGTGTGTTCGCCGGGTTTGATGATGCGGATGTCCACGCCGCGTGCCTGCCCGTGGCGCTGGAAGACGGCGGGGTCGCCGGTCAGGGGCGGGAAGGTGCCGTAGTGCATGGGGATGGCGACGCGGGGGCGGAGCAGGTCGAGGGTGCGGGCGGCTTCCTCGGGGCCCATGGTGTAGTGGTCACCGATGGGCAGGATGGCGGCGTCGAGGCCGCGGTCGCCGATGAGGTTCATGTCGCCGAAGAGGTTGGTGTCGCCGGCGAAGTACACGCGCTTGTCCCCGAGTTCGATGATCAGGCCGGTGGGCATGCCGCCGTACGTGCCGTCCGGGAAGGAACTGCTGTGCCAGGCGGGCGTGAGGGTGACGCTGCCCCAGTCGGTGCGGTAGGTGCCGCCGATGTTCATGCCGGTGGCGTTCGTCGCGCCGCGCTGCTGGGCGTACCCGGCGATTTCGGCGGTGGCGATCAGGGGGGTGCCGGTGCGCGTGAATTCCAGGGTGTCGCCCCAGTGGTCGCCGTGCGCGTGGCTGATCAGGACGGCCGTCACGTTCCAGTTCAGGGCGTCTTGCAGGGTGATGGTCGCCTGGGGGTTGCCCTGGATGAACGGGTCGATCAGCAGGCGGGTCTGGTCGTGTTCGAGCATGAAGGCGCTGTGGCCGATGAAGTGAATGTTCATGGGGGGTCTCCTTGAGGGGGGGGTGCCGGTGGGCCGGTCCCGAGGCTACGGCGGCGCGGCGTGCGGGACGGTAGGGCTGAACACCGTATAGTGGGCGCGCAACGACTTCTGTTTTTCGTCCCGTTTGTTTGACGTTTGTTTGAAAGGAGCGCCGTTCAAGTCATGCCCACTCCGTTCGGTCAGGTGAATGTCCGGGATGTTCTGGACATCCTGCTGGTCACGTTCCTGGTGTACCAGGGGTACCTGCTGGTGGCGGGAACGCGGGCGGTGAACGTGGTGCGCGGCATTCTGGTGTTCGCGGGGGTGTGGGTGGCGGCGCAGGTACTGAACCTGCCGACCCTGAGTTACCTGCTGGGGCGGGCGGGCACGGTGGGGATCTTCGCGCTGGTGGTGCTGTTCCAGCCGGAGTTGCGTGCGGCGCTGGAGCGGGTGGGTCGGCCGCGTGGGCGGGATACCGGGGCGAGCGGCGCGGCGTTGCAGGATCTGGCGCGGGCCATGGAGCGCCTCGCGGAACGCAAGACGGGCGCGCTGATTGCGATCGAGCGGCGCACGCCGCTGGGTGAGTACGCGGCGACGGGCGTGTCGCTGGACGCGCTGGTGAGCGTGCCGTTCCTGGAGGCGTTGTTCGCGCGGAATGCGCCGCTGCATGACGGTGGGGTGATCATTCAGGGGTCGCGGGTCATCTCGGCCGGGTGTCTGTTTCCGTTGCAGTCGAGTGACGGCACGTACCGGCGGTACGGTACGCGGCACCGCGCGGCGATCGGGCTGTCGGAGTTGACGGACGCGGTGGTGCTGGTGGTCAGTGAGGAGCGGGGAAGCATGAGGATCGCGCTGGCGGGGCGGCTGGGGCCGGACCTGAACGGAACGGAGTTGAGGGAGCAGTTGCGGGCGCTGGTGTACGACCGGACGGCGTTCATGGAGCCGGACGGGTCGGCGCTGGACCCGGATGAACTGGACGCCGGGAGTGACGTTCCGGCGCGGGAGTCGCCGTGAGGGGCGGGTCGGACCTGGGGGCGCGGCTGCGGCGCTGGCTGGACCCGCGGTACGCCTGGACGCGCGGCACGCACAACCTGGGCCTGAAGGTGCTGGCGCTGGGGGTGTCCGTGACGTTGTGGGTGGTGGCGACCACGGACCGGCGCGCGAACGTCGAGCAGGGGTTCAACGTGCCGGTGTCGGTGCGGGACACGACGGGCGGCGGCGAGGAGAAACGCGCGACGAGTAACCTGAGTCCGTCGTCGGTGCGGGTGACGTTGTGGGGCCGTCCGGACCGGCTGCGCGAGTTGCAGCCGGAGAACATCGAGGCGGTCGTGGACGTGACGGGCGTGCCGGAGGGGAGTTTCACGCAGCCTGTGACGGTCACGGCGCCCAGCGGGACCGAGGTGCGGCGGCAGACGCCGTCGCGGGTGCAGGGGTTCCTGGATACGCAGGTGACGCGCACGTTGCCGGTCACGCTGGGCGTGGCGTCGCCGCCCGAGGCGAGCGTGCCCCGGTACGTGGTGTCGCCGGCCGAGGCGCAGGTGTCCGGGCCGGGGCGGGTGGTGTCGACCGTGACGCGCGTGGTGACCAGTCCGGTGGCGCTGTCGGCGGGGGCCGAGCGGGAGGTGCCGCTCGTTGCGCTGGATGAGGCGGGCCTGCCGGTCGAGGGCGTGAAGGCCCGGCCGTCGACGGTCACGGTGCGCCGCCTGGATACCGGGGAACTGCCGGTGAAGACGGTGCGGGTGGTGCTGAACGAGCCGCCGGCGACGTTGCGGGTCACGTCGGTCAGCGTGCAGCCCAGCACGGTGCGGGTGGTGGCGGCGCCGGAACTGCTGGGGCGGCTGCGGGAGGTGGCGGGCGTGGTCACGTACCGGGTCGGGACGTACACCGCGCCGGTGAACCTGTCGATCCCGGCGGGCGCGCAGGCGCTGGAGACCGTCAGTGTGCGCCTCACGGTCGAGCGGGTCACGCCGACCAGTCCAGCGCCCTGAGGGAACGGCACAGGGCAGGGCAGGCGTGGAAGGCGGCCCGGTCGGCAGCGTGAGCGGCGGGCGCAACCTGCGCGGTAACACGGCGTGTGGCGGGCCGGAAAGTGACCGGGATGTCAGCGCGGCGGGGAATGCGGGGCGTATAGTCTGTTCATGATGTGGGGAATCGGCCACATGATCCTGTGATCGCCCAGCTCCTCGTACCCCGGCACCCTGTGGCCGAGTGGACCGGCTGGGAAGAACGCGTGCGCCTGATGGTCCGGCCCAGGCGGTACGAACACGTGCTGCGCGTGGCGGAACTGGCCGCGCAGATCGCGCTGGCCAACGGCCTGGACGACATGCGCGCCTACGCCGCCGGGATCCTGCACGACATTGCCCGTGACCTGCCGGACAGCGAACTGCTGCGCCTGGCACCCCCGGAGTGCGAGATCGACGCCGGGCACCCGCTGGCCCTGCACGGGCGGGCGGCGCGGGTGCTGCTGGAACGCTGGGGGTACCAGGATCAGGTGGTGCTGGAGGCCGTGGAGGACCACACGACCGGGCCGCGCGGCGGGAACCGGGTGGCGGACTGCGTGTACATCGCGGACGTGTCCGAACCGGGGCGCGGCGTGAACGCCGATATCCGCGAACTGGCGTTGCGGGACCTGAACGCGGCGCTGGAACGGGCCATCGTCTCGAAGGTCACGTACCTGCAGGGGCGCGGCATTCAGGTGCATCCGCGCACGTTGCAGGCCTATCATGCGCTGCCGTGCGTCGCTCAACAGAACCAACCTCCCCTTCCCTGCCTGCCTCAACTGTGACCCGCCCGCCCCGGATTGCCGGGCTGCGCGCCCTGCAGGCGTTCGGCCTGACCCTGTCGTGCCTGTCGCTGGGGGGCTTCGCGCTGCTCAGCGGGGCGGGCCGCACGGTCGCGTCGGCGGTGGTGCCGGGCGCCGCGCCGCAGTTCACGGTGCTGATCGCCGGGCGGGACATCGTGTACTGCTACTACCAGCAGCCCTGCAAGGATCAGGATCAGCGGACGGGGCTGGTGCAACCGCCGAACACGGACACGGTCATGCTGGTCAAGGTGGACGGTTCGCGCGTGCGGGTGCTGAACATCCCGCGTGACACGAACGTCGGGCCGTTCGACCGTTTCAGTTCCATCGCGGCGCAGAAGGTGAACAGTCAGTACTTCTCGGGCGGCCCGGAGGCGCTCACGCGGGCCGTGGAGACCATCACGGGTGAACGGGTGGACTCGTACGTGATCGTGCGCACCGATTACGTCGAGCGGGTCATCGACGCGCTGGGCGGCCTGGACGTGACGGTGCCCGAGGGCGGCATCGAGTGGATCGACCGGGCGGCGGGCGTGAACCTGCAACTGACGGCCGGGCCGCACCACCTGGAAGGCGAGGAGGCCGTGCTGTTCCTGCGGGTCCGGAAGGGCTTCGGGGACGATTACGGCCGCATCGACCACCAGAAGCAGGCGTTGACGCAGCTGGCGGGCCGCCTGAAGTCCGCGCAGGGCCTCGCGGCGCTGCCCACCATCCTGGGCGGCATCGGGAACGGCGTGGAGACGAACGCCGACCCGAACACCCTGGCGGCCCTGCGGCCGTTCCTGAGTCAGCTGAAACTGAGTTTCGCGACGCTCCCCACCGACGAGATTCCCGGCACGTTCAACCTCGCCGTGAACCGCGAGCGGCTGGCCGCGCTGTGGGGCGACACCCCGGCCCCCGTGACGGCCACGCCGGACGTGAAGGTGTCGGTCGTGGATGCCAGCGGCGCGAACCTGGGCGCGGGCCTGAAGACGGCCCTGACGGCACTCGGCTACCCGGACGTGCAGGTGACGGTCGCGCCGCCCAGCCAGGAGGCCAGTCAGGTGTTCACGCAGCAGGACGTGGCGCAGGCCGGGGTGCTGGCCGACCTGCTGAACCTGCCGCGCCTGCAGGGCGAACGCTTCCCGGTCACGGCGGGCGAGGTGGGCGTGCTGCTGGGCCGCGACGCCCAGGGCACCCTGAGCGAACTGGCCGCGCTGGCCGGCACCCCGGTGGCCCCCGATCCCCCGGTAGCCGACGACGCCGCGCTGCCGGGCCCGTCACCCGAACCGCTGCCCGCCGACGCACCCGGCAGTAACTGATACGGATTCCGTTTGTTTCGTTAACAACCCGGAACATCACCGGGTTGCCAACTCCACGCCCGGAACCCGTTTCTCTCCTACTCGCATCCGCTCGGACCCAGCGGCTTTATAAGCCATTCAATCGGAGTCCGTATGAGACGGAATTCCGGCGCTGGGCGCGCCGGGAGGGCCGCCGGGCAGCCGGGCCGGGTGAGCCACGTCGCCTTCGGCGCGGCCCGTCCCTGTACACTGACCTGTTGCTGCGCCGCCCGCCGCCACGCCCACCCCCCACTGCGGGTGGCAGGAACGCTGACGGGGCCGCGCTCACCGCGTCTCAGGCGGACAGGTCGCGGCCCTCAGCGCAGCGCTCACCCTGAAGCGCGCTCCTGCTCACGGCCCGGCCGCGCCGCGCGCCACCACGACCCCCACCCCCCTGCCCCACCGGAGTTTTCATGACACCAGACACCCGCACCCTGACCCAACTGCAAGCCATCGTGGACGCCGCCCGTGAACGCCGCGCCGAGGACGTCACGGTCCTCGACCTGACCGACGTCAGCTCCACCCTGGAGTACTTCGTGATCTGCACCGCCACCGCCGGGTTGCAGCTGAACGCCGTGCAGGAGAACATCCGCGAGAAGGCCATGGCCGCCGGTCTGCCCCGCCCCAGCGTGGAAGGCCCCAGCGAACGCTGGCTGCTGCTCGCCTTCGGCGGCGGCATCGTCGTGCACATCATGACCAAGGACGCCCGCGAGTACTACGACCTCGAAGGCCTCTGGAGCGACGCGCGCGCCCTGGACTTCCCGGACGTGCAGGACAGCCCGAAAGCCTGATACGGACTCGGACTGAATGGCTTATAAAGCCGTTCAATCCGAGCGGATGCGAGAAGGAGATTAACGAGTTCCGCATGACTGAACGCCCGGCCCTCACTGCACACGTGAGGGCCGGGCGTTTTGCTGGCAGTCGTTCAGGCGGGTGGGCCGGGCAGCGCGGCCTGGATGCTGCCGGGCAGTTCGCGGGCCACGCGGTCCAGGGTGCGGCTGGCGGCGGCGCGGATCATCTTCTCGAAGGCCGCGCCGCCCCAGCCCTGCGCGTCGGGCGTGGCGAGGTGCGCGCGGAACTGGAAGGCGAAGTGCAACTCGGGCTGCGGACCGGCGTCCTGCACGCGCGCCTGCCCGGCGACCTCCACCCAGGCGCGCTCGCCGCTCAGGGCCTGCGGGATCAGGTCCGCGCCGTCCTGCGTGAGGCTCAGGAGGCTGTGGAACGGCAGGTCGGCGTCCCCCAGGCCCGGCAGCGGCACGACCAGTTCGCCGCGCACGCCGCCCTCACCGGCGCGCAGGTCCCGCAGGAAGCGCAGGCGGCCCAGCGCGCGGGCCGGGTCGCGCACGAAGGCCAGCGCGGCGTCCCGGTCGCCGGGGAACGTCAGCGTGAAGGTCTGCTCGGCGTCGAAGATCACGCGGGGCTCCGGCGGACGGGGGCGGGCATCATACGGATTCCGTTTATTTCGTTAACAGATCGGAACACCACCGATCTGTTAACTCCACGTCCGGAACCCGCCCAGCTCCTACTCGCTTCGCTCGGATTGAACGGCTTTATAAGCCATTCAATCGGAGTACATATCAGTCCACCCATTCGATCACGACGCGGTTCTCGGCCAGCGCGGCCTGCAACTCGGCGTCCCCGGCGCTGCGGAGCCTTGAGAGGTGCGCGAAGCGGGGCGTGGCCGACGCGAAGCCCAGCCGGACGATCACGTCGTCGCTGGCCTCGTCCTTCCCGATGCGCCACACCAGCTGCCCGCCCAGCGCTTCCAGCTGGCGCAGCAGGTCCGGCGTGACCGGGGGGTCGCCGTTCGGGTCGCCGGGCAGGTCACTGGGCAGGTCGGCACTCATGCGGGCCATTGTACGCGGCGGGCCGGGGCGGGTAGAACAGGAAGCATGACAGACATCAACGCCGATCCCGCTGCCGGTTCCGCCGCTGGCCTCAGCTGGCGCGCCCTGGAAACCCGCGTGGGCCTGGACAGCCTGCCTGCCTTTCACCGGGCGTTCCTGACGTGGCGCGGCATGGAGGGCACAGGCGACATGCCGCTGCGGCGCGTACAGCAGCGCGTGGAGGCCGAACTGAACCGCCTGGTGCAGGCCGGTCAGGCCACCCGCGACGGCGAGGACTGGCACCTGAGTCCGGACGCCCTGAACGGCTTCCCGCAGGCGCAGCCGTTCCTGACCTGATACGGATTCCGTTTGTTTCGCCAACAATCCGGAACTTCACCGGATTGCCGGCTCCACGTCCGGAACCCGTTTTGCTCCCACTCGCTTCGCTCGGATTGAATGGGCTGCAAAGCCCCTTCAATCGGAGTCCGTATGAGCGGCAAGCCCGTATCCTGTGGGGATGACTGCTTCCCCTCTCCCCTGCCCCGTCCGCCCGGAGTCCGTATGAGCCTGCGCATTCTGGGCGGCAGCGCCAAGGGCCGCGCGCTGGAAGTGCCGGACAGCGCCCGGCCCAGCGGCGCGCGCATCCGCAAGAGCCTGTTCGACCTGCTGGCCGCGCGCCTGCCGGAAGGGACCTTCCTGGACATGCACGGCGGCAGCGGCGCCATCGGCCTGGAAGCCGCCAGCCGTGGGTACCGGGTGACGCTGATCGAGATGGACGGCCGCGCCGTGAAGGCGCTCGAGGCGAACGCCCGCGCGCTGGGCCTGCGTGCCCGCATCCTGAAAGGTGACGCGCAGAGCCTGATGCCCGCACTCGGGCCGTTCGATATCGTGTTCAGCGACCCGCCGTACGACGTGGATATTCCCGCGCTGGCCGCGAACCTGCTCGCGCGGAACGTGGTGCGGCCCGGCGGCCTGCTGATCTGTCAGCATCCGGACCGTGCTCGCCTGCCTGAACGGGCCGGGTACACCCGCGAGGTCCGCGAGTACGGCAGTAACAGCCTGACCATCTATGAACGCGACGAACCCACCGAAGAACCGACGGACGGCGCTGATGGCCATGAAGGCGCGGCGGAAGTAGGGTAAGGTGACGGGGCTATGAACGCTGTCTTTCCCGGGTCGTTCGACCCCATCACCAGCGGGCACATGGACGTCCTGACGCGCGCCGCGAAGATCTTCGACCACGTGACCGTGACGGTCATGCACAACGCCCGCAAGCAGGGCCGCCACCTGTTCACGCTGGAGGAACGCATGGACATCCTGCGCGGGGCGACCGCGCACCTGCCGAACGTCCGGGTGGACACCTTCGGGGGCCTGCTGGTGGACTACATGGCCCGCCAGGAGCCGGGCAGCGTGATCCTGCGCGGCCTGCGGGCGGTCAGCGACTATGAGTACGAGTTGCAGATCGCGCACCTGAACCGCCAGATCGGGGACGCCGAGACGGTGTTCATCATGGCCGCCACCCGCTGGAGTTTCGTGAGCAGTTCCATGGTCCGCGAGATCGCCAGTTACGGCGGCGACGTGAGCGAGATGGTCCCGCGCGCCAGTGCCGCCGCGCTGCGCCGTAAGCACGCCGACGTGTACGCCGAACGCGAGGCCGAGAAGGAAGAGCAGAGGCAGGCGCAGCAGGAACAGCCGGGCCGCTGATCCCACAGGCAGGGGGCCGGACACGCCAGTGGTGTCCGGCCCCCTCCTTTCACTGCGTCGTTACTGCCCTGCGGCAGTCTTCAGTGCCCCGGCCTTGGGCGTCTGCTCCCAGGGGAACTCCGGGCGGCCGAAGTGACCGTAGGCGGCGGTCTGCGCGTAGATGGGGCGTTGCAGGTCCAGTTCCGCGATGATCGACTGCGGGCGGGCGTCGAAGTGCGCGGCGATCAGTGCGGCCAGCTGCTCGTCGCTGACGGTGCCGGTGCCGTAGGTGTCCACGCGCAGGCTGACGGGCCCGGCGCGGCCGATGGCGTACGCGATCTCGACCAGCGCGCGGCGGGCCAGTCCGGCAGCCACGACGTTCTTGGCGATGAAGCGGGCGTAGTACGCGGCCGAGCGGTCGACCTTGGTGGGGTCCTTGCCGCTGAACGCGCCGCCGCCGTGCGGGACGGCCCCGCCGTAGGTGTCCACGATGATCTTGCGGCCGGTCAGGCCGGTGTCGCCGTGCGGACCGCCGATGACGAAGCGGCCCGACGGGTTGATGAAGTACTTGGTGTCGTCGGTCAGGTACTCGGCAGGGATCACGGCGCGGATGACGTGCTCAAGCATGTCGGCGCGGATCTGTTCCTGCGTGACATCCTCGCTGTGCTGGGTGCTGATGACGACGGTGTCCACCAGGGTCTGGGTGGCCTCGTGGGGCTCGCCGTCCCGGACGACCGTGACCTGGGCCTTGGCGTCGGGGCGCAGGTACGGCAGCGTGCCGTCCTTGCGCAGCTCGGCGAGGCGGCGCGTCAGCTTGTGCGCGAGGCTGATGGGCAGCGGCATCAGTTCCGGGGTCTCGTCGGTGGCGTAACCGAACATCAGGCCCTGGTCGCCCGCACCCACCATGGAGTGCGCGTTGGCCGGGTCGGCGCGCTGCTCGGGAGTCATGGCGCGCCACTCCTCGCTGGTGTCCACGCCGGTGGCGATCTCGGGGCTCTGCTCGTGGATGCTGACCAGCACCGCGCTGTACTCGGCGTCGAAGCCGTAGTTGGCGCGGGTGTAACCGACCTGCTTGACGGCCTCGCGGACGGTCTTCTGCACGTCCACGTGCGCGGTCTCGGCGCGGACCTCGCCCGCCACGACGGCCATGCCGGTGGTCAGGAGGGTCTCGACGGCCACGCGACTGGTGGGTTCCTGGCGCAGGAACTCGTCGAGGATGCTGTCCGAGATGAAGTCGGCGAGCTTGTCAGGGTGCCCTTCGGACACCGATTCCGAGGTGTAGTATTTCCGCATACTGGCTCCTTGCGTGCGGGGGGGCGTCTCACAGAACCGCCTGGAGAGGGATGTCGCTGCGGTCCCCGCACGGCGCGGCGCTGCCCGTGCCGGATCAACCGGGCGGGACAGACCGTGTCGATCCGCAGCGTACCGCACCGCGCCGGGGCTGAAAAGGACGAAAGGGCAGGGTCTGGCCTGGGGAGAGGCGTGGCCGGCCACGCCAGACGCGCCGGGTCCGGGCGGGGCGATCCCGGTGCCTGCGGGGCGGCGGCACCTGACATGGACCTGACCGGAGGGCTCAGAATGAGGTCAATGAGCCACGTCGTTGTCATCGAGGATGAGGGAACAGTGCGGGACGTCCTGCGCTTTCACCTGGAGCGGGCGGGGCTGCGGGTCACGGCCCTGGATTCCACGGCGGGCGCCCTGGACGCCCTGAACGGCGCCGACGCCCTGGTGCTGGACTGGATGCTGCCCGGCGAGAGCGGCCTGGGGTTCCTGCGCCGCCTGCGCGCCGACGCGGAACTGCGCCGACTGCCGGTGCTGATGCTGACCGCACGCGCCGCCGAGGCCGAGCGGGTCGAGGGGCTGGAATCCGGCGCGGACGACTACCTGACCAAGCCGTTCTCGGCGGCGGAACTGGTGGCGCGCGTGCGGGCGTTGCTGCGGCGCACGCAGCCGGAGGTGCCGCCCACCATGACGAACGGCCCACTGACCGTGGACGTGGGGGCCGCCGAGGCCCGCGTGAGTGGCAGCCGCCTGAACCTGACCCGCCGGGAGTTCGACCTGCTGGCGTTCCTGACGCAGCACGTGGGCCGCGTGTACTCGCGCACGGAACTGCTCGACCGGGTGTGGGGCGCGGACTTCCTGGGCGGCGAGCGCACGGTGGATCAGCACGTGACGCAGTTGCGCGCGCACCTGGGGGACGATCCCAGCCGTCCCGGTTTCCTGGAGACGGTGCGCGGCAAGGGCTACCGCATGCGCCCCTGGACGGACGCCCCATGACGCCCGCCCGCCCGTCCGGTCCGGACGACGCGCCGCACGGCCGTGCGCCCACCGCCGCGCCGGACACCTCTGCCGCGCCGGACGCGTCCGCTGACGCCTGGATGGCGTGGATGGACGCGCTGCCGCAGGCGGTCCTGCTGACCCGCGCGGGGCTGGTCACGCGCGTGAACGCCTCTGCCGTGCGGCTGTGGGGCGTGCCGCAGGAGCGCGCCTCGGGCCGCCCGGTGCTGGAGGTCGTGCGGCGGCACACGCTGGAAACGCTGCTGGAACGCGGCGGGGAACTGGAACTGGAGGTCACGGGCCGCACGCTGCGCTGCACGGCCACCCGCAGCGGCGAGCACACGGCGCTGATCGTGGAGGACATCACCGAGCACCGCCGCCGCGAGGCGGAACTGCGCGAGGCGACCGCCGTGCTGAGCCACGAGTTCCGCACGCCGGTCGCGGCGCTGCGCGGGGTGCTGGAGGCGCTGGAGTACGACATGCCGCGTGACCTGTCGCAGAACTTCGTGCGGCAGGGCCTGCAGGAGACCGAGCGGCTGGCGCGGCTGGTCGAGGACCTCGCGGTGGGGTTCCGGCCCACGCGGGCGCGGACGCTGCCGCTGGCCGAGGCGTTCACGCGCGCCGAGCGGCTGCTGAGCGCCGAACTGCACGCGCGCGGCGCGGCCGTCACGTTCGGCGCGGATCACCTGGTGCGCGCCGACCCGGACAAGCTGCTGCAGGTGCTGCTGAACCTGATCGAGAACGCCCTGAAGTACGGCCCGGCCGGTCCCGGCACGACCATCGAGGTCGTCACGGCCGAGCGGGGCACCTGGGTGGAGGTCAGCGTGCTGGACCGGGGCACCCCAATTCCCGATACCGAGAACCTGTTCCGGGCGCACACGCGGGGCCGCGCGGCGACCGGGCAGGGCAGCGGCATGGGCCTGTACATCGTCCGGAGCATCGTGCAGGGCTGGGGCGGTCAGGCGTGGGCCGAGCGGCGCGGCGACGCGAACGCCTTCTGTTTCACGCTGCCCGGCGTGGGCGGCCTGGGCCTGTAGGCCCGCGCCGCGCCGCCCGCTTTCTCATCTCTTCTTGCCTCCCGCCGGGGTGGGTGCGCGGCGCTGATCGCGCGGTGACACGGCAGGCCCCGCAGGATGATACGTTCATGAACAGGAGTCCCCATGCGTGAAGCCCTTGAAAACGATCTACGTGCCGTCCTGAACGGCGCCCTGAACATGCTCGGCACGGTCGAGCGGATGCTGCCCGTGGCGGCCGACGTGCTGCTGCGTGAGAACGTGGACCGCCTGCCGGAAGTCAAGGCCCTGGACCGCGAGGTGGACGCGCAGGAGGCGCAGATCGAGGCCGAGTGCCTGCGGATCATCGCGCTGCACCAGCCGGTCGCGCGGGACCTGCGGATGGTCGCGCTGATCCTCAAGAGCCTGAGTGACATCGAGCGCATGGGCGATTACGTGGTGCACGTCGCCGAGGACGGCGCGGAGCTCGCGCAGGCCCCGGCGCTCAAGCGGTACGTGAACCTCGCGCGGATGCTCGAGCGGCTGGGCGAGATGAGCGAGAACCTGCGCACCGCCATCGCCGACCGTGACGTGACGCGCGCCGAGGCGACCGTGCAGATGGACGACGAGGTCGACGACCTGTACGAACAGATCCAGCGTGAACTGGTCACGTACATGCTCGAGGACCCCCGCAACATCAGCAAGGCGCTGATGCTGATGCGGGTGGGCCGCAGCCTGGAACGCGTGGGTGACCACATGGAGAACATCGCCGAGCGCGTGCGTTACTGGGTGACCGGGCAGCGCGAGGGCTGAACGCCGTCATCCGGCGCGGGCCACTCCTTCCTGGTGGGGGGGTGGCCCGCGCCGTTGCCGGGGGCTCTATCCTGTGGGGCGTGAATGCGTTGAAGTCCGGGCCGACCGTGCTGGTGATCGTGGGTGGCAGCATGGCGGCGGTGAAGGCCCCGTCGGTGCTGCGGCGGCTGCGTGAGCGGGGGGCGGCGGTGCAGGTGATCGCCACGCGCGCGGCGCTGGCGTTCATCACGGAACTGAGCCTGAGTACGGCGGCGGACGGCCCGGTCGGCACGGACGAGCACTGGTTCGAGGCCCGGCCCGACGCGCTGCACCTGACGCACGCGCGGGCGGACGTGGCGGTGGTGGTGGGCGCGTCGGCGGAGTTGCTGGCCGGGGCGGCGCACGGGCACGCGAACGAGCTGGCGCTGGCGACGCTGCTGAGCGTGCGCGGGCCCGTGCTGTGGGTGCCCGCCATGAACGAACTGATGTGGACGCACCCGGCGGTGCAGGCGAACGCGGCCACCCTGCGCGGCTGGGGGCACGCGTTCCTGGGGCCGGAGGTCGGGGCCTTCGGGACGCGCGGCGAGGGCAGCGGCGTGGGCCGCATGAGCGAGCCGGGCGACATCGCGGACGCGGCGCTGGCCCTCCTGTCACCGCTCTCCCCTGCCCCGGTGCGGGACCTGGAGGGCGTGCGGGTGGTCGTGTCGGCCGGCCCGACCCGCGAGTACCTGGACCCGGTGCGGTTCATCAGCAACCCGTCGAGCGGCAAGATGGGCTTCGCGGTGGCCGAGGAGGCCCGCGACCGGGGGGCGGACGTGACGCTGGTGACCGGCCCGGTGAACCTGCCGGACCCGGCGGGGATGCGGGTCGTGCGGATCGAGTCGGCGCTGGAACTGCGGGACGCAGTGGTGGAGGCGGCGCGCGCGGCGGGTATCGTGGTGATGACGGCGGCGGTCGCGGATTACCGCGCGGCTGCCCAGAGCGGCGAGAAGCAGGCGAAGGTGGCGGGCGACGTGACCATTCACCTGACGCCGAACCCGGACATCCTGGCGCAACTGGGGCAGGAGAAGGGGGAGCGCGTGCTGGTGGGCTTCGCGATGGAGACGCACGCGGGCGTGGAACGCGCGGCCCTCAAGGCGCAGCGGAAGAACGCGGATTTCATCCTGCTGAACTACCCGACGCGCGAGGGCACGGCGTTCGGCGGGGATGACAATCAGGTGACGCTGGTGCGCCCGGACGGCTCGCATGAGGACTGGCCGCGCGTCAGCAAGCGCGAGGTGGCGCGGCGACTGCTGGATGAGGCGGCGCGGCGCCTGCCGGGTCGGACGGCCGGACCAGCGACGGCCTCCACCACCCCGCCCATTGAATAATTCACCGCTTATGCATACCATGGGAGGAATGCCGGGATCGCTGAGCAAGGAACAACGTCAGAAACGCATTCAGGACATCATCGCCAGAGAAAGCGTCAGCACCCAGGGTGAACTGGTCGAACGCCTCCGTCAGGGCGGCATCCGCGTCACGCAGGCCACCGTCAGCCGCGACATCAACGAACTGCGCCTCGTGCGCCTCCCGGTCGGCAAGGGCCGCCACCGCTACGCCCTGGCGCAGACGACCGGGCACACCGACGCCCTGGAGGAACTCGCCCGCCTGTTCCAGAACTTCGTGCACGACGTGGACCGGGGCGAGAACATGCTGGTCATCCGCACCGCCGAGGGACACGCCAGCGGCGTCGCGCTGCTGCTCGACCGGGTGCGCCGCGACGACATCGTCGGCACCATCGCCGGAGAGGACACCATCTTCGTCGTGGCCCGCACCACCGCCGAGGCCGAGAGCATCATGGAGGAATTCCACGCCCTGATGCTGGGATAACAGCGGGTGATGGTTGAAAGTTGATGGTTGATAGAGAGGCGGCGGGCGGCCCTTTCTATCAACCATCAACCGTTCACCATCATCCTCCTGTTACGGGACGTCGTCCTCGTCCAGCACGGGCACGTTCCCGATGGGCAGTTCGACGTGGGCGGTGGTGCCGCGTCCGACCTCGCTTTCCAGCCAGATGCGGCCGCCGTGGGCGTCCACGATGCCGCGCGCGATGCTCAGGCCCAGGCCCGCGCCGCCCTGGTCGCGGCTGCGGCTGTCTTCCAGGCGGTAGAAACGGTCGAACAGCCGCTCGAGTTGATCGGCGGGAATGCCGGGGCCGTCGTCGTGCACGCTCAGGCGCACGGCCGGTCCGCCCACGGCGGCGCTGTTGGCGGCGTGACTGTCGAGCGTGATGGTCTGCGCGCCGGCCTTCAGGGCGTTGCTGACGAGGTTGATGATCACCTGTTTCAGGCGGTCCGGGTCTCCCTCGAAGGCGACCTCCTGACCGGCGGCGCTCAGGGTGGTGTGCTGCGCCTGCGCCAGCGGCGCGAGTTCGCGGGCAATGTCGGACAGCAGCAGCGTGGCGAAGATGGGTTCGCGGCTCAGCAGCAGCGCGCCGCTGTCACTGCGGGCCAGTTGCAGCAGGCTGGCGATCAGGTTGGTCAGGCGCGCGGATTCGCTCTGGATGATCTTCAGGCTTTCCTGCTGCTGCTCGGTGGGGTTGGTGCGGCGCAGCAGGTACCCGGCGTGCCCGCTGATGGCCGTGACCGGCGTGCGCAGTTCGTGGCTGGCGTCGCTGGTGAATCGGCGCTGCGCGTCGAAGCTGTCCTCCAGGCGGCCCAGCATGGCGTTCAGGGCCATGGCGAGCGATTCGACCTCGTCGCCGGTCTGCGGGACGGGTACGCGTTCGGTGAGGGTCTGCCCGCCGATGCGTTCAGCGGCGCGCTGCACGCGGCGCAGGGGTTGCAGGGCCTGCCCGGCCAGCACGTACGCGCCGCTGCCGGCGGTGATCAGGCCCACCACGAACAGCAGCAGGATCACGTTCTTCAACTTCGAGAGGGTGTCCTGCACGGTGCTCAGGGACCGCGCGACGTACACGATGCTCAGGCCGTCGTTCGGGCCGAACACGCTGCCCATGCCGTCACTGCCGGCCGGAACCTGCGGCAGCGGTGTCAGGACGACCATCAGGCGCATCAGGGTGGGGGCGGCGCGGTACGGTTCGTGCACCAGGTGGTTCAGGAACAGTTGCCCGCTGCTGGAGCGGATCAGGGCCGCCAGTTCGTCGCCGGACAGGCTGATGGGCTGCTGGGTGTCCACGCCCAGCGAGCGGCGCGACGCGTTACGCAGGGCCTCGAGGGTGCTGAGCAGCGCGGCGCGTTCCTCGGGGGTGCGGGCGCGGTTCAGGGAGTCCAGCAGCGTCTGCCGGTCGTACACGTCGATCTGCTCCAGCGCGAGGCTGGAGTTCGGGAACTGGTAGCGGGCCAGCATCAGCGAGTCGGACACCTGACCGGGGTCGTTGCGGGCGGCGTCCAGCGGCAGGGACAGTTCGCTGGCCACGCGGGTGCTCTGCACGTAGGTGGTGAACTGCGTGTACGTGCCGCGCAGTTCGTTGTCCAGCCCGCCGATCAGGCTGCTGCGCATCAGGTACAGCGTCGTGACGCCCACGCTGGTCAGCAGCAGGGCCAGCAGCGCGGTGTAGAACAGGGTCAGTCGCCAGCGGAGCGTCATGAGGCCCTCCGGCGGGTGGGGGCGTGGGGCGCGGTCACGTCCGGCAGTGTACCGGGCCGCCGGATGAGCCGCCCTCACCGCACCATGAGGAACGCGGGGCAGAGCAGGTGACCGCAGTCCACGCGCCCCGCACGGTGTGGGGGCTGTGGACTGCGGTCACGCGGAACGCCGGGGCGGGTGCGGTTACTCCTCGCGCAGCACGTAGCCGACGCCGCGCACCGTGTGGATCAGGCGGCGCTCGCCACCCTCTTCCAGTTTGCGGCGCAGGTACCCGATGTACACGTCCACGACGTTGCTGCCGCCGGTGTACTCGGGCCAGACTTTCTCCTCGATCTCGAAGCGCGAGAAGACCTTGCCGGGGTTGCGGGCCAGCAGTTCGAGCAGTTCGAATTCCTTGGCGGACAGTTCCACGCGGCGCCCGCCACGGAAGATCTCGCGGCCGTCGAGGTTCATGACCAGGTCGGCCACGCGGACCTCGCCGGTCACGGCCGGGTTCACGCGGCGCAGGTGGGCGCGCACGCGGGCCAGCAGTTCCTCGATGGAGAACGGCTTGATCAGGTAGTCGTCGGCGCCGCTGTCAAGGCCCTCCACCTTGTCCTGAATGCCGTCCTTGGCGGTCAGGATGATGATGGGGGTGTTGCTGGTCTTGCGGATGCGGCGCGCGACTTCCAGGCCGTCGAGGACCGGCAGCATCAGGTCCAGGATGACGAGGTCGGGGTTGACTTCACGGAATTTGGAGAGGCCGGTGACGCCGTCGAAGGCGACTTCGGTGGCGTACCCTTCGGCGGCGAGTTCGAGTTCAATGAACCGAGCGATGTCTTTCTCATCCTCGATAACTAGGACCAGGGGCTTGCGTTCCATGCGGCCAGTCTAGGGACCGTTCTCATGAGAAGAGGGCCGCAGCGCTTAATCAGCTTTCATCCGCAGTGCGCGGGCCTGCGTTCAGCGGCGGCAGCAGCAGGTGCGCGCAGCAGTTCTCACCGAAGCCCTGCAGGTGCAGCGGCTGGTACGGTTCGGTGCGGACACCGGGGGCGCTGCTCAGCACGGCGTCGCAGACCAGGGTCTGGCCGGGTTCGGCGGCGTCGCACAGGCGGGTGGCGTAGTTGACGGGCAGGCCGTAGGCGCTGTTCTGGCCGCCCACGACGCCCATGATGACCTCGCCGCCGGAGACCCCGGCGCGCAGGTGCAGGCGCTGGCCCAGGCTGGCGGCCAGGGTCAGGCGGGCGGCGCGGCCGTGGGCGTCATGGGCGGCGGCGCAGGCCTGCGCGGCCTGTTGCAGCGGCCACCAGGCCAGCACGGCGTCGCCCTGGTGTTGCAGGACCTCGCCGCCGCGTGCCTCGAAGCTCAGGATCATGACCTGCACGAATTCCTGCATGAGTGTCTGGTAGTTGCGCAGCGGAAGCTGCTGCGCCATGGCGGTACTGCCGACCAGGTCGACCAGCACGAAGCACGCGTGGGTGCTGTCGTGGGCACCGGGAAGGGGAAGCAGCAGGTCAGCCATAAGGGTACCTTCATGATGAATGAAGAGGAGCGGCAGCGGAAGATCGGAATTCAACGACGTCAAACAGTTGTGGGGAACAATTCACACCGAATCTGTCACTCCGTGAGGAACATACCCCCGAGTGGTCTTGACCTTTCCGTTCCCACCCGCCAATCTGACAGGCTACTGCACCAGACTGCCGCGCTGGAGTGCCGCGCCGGCCTACGGCACCAGAAAGCCATGCAGCGGCGGAAGGGTCCGGAACGCAAGCCACCCACCCACCGGCACCTCCGGCAACGGACCGAAACTGCCCAGCACCAGCGGCAACCGCGCCTGCACCACCAGCGCCCCCGGCAACGCCGCCAGCACCCGCCCCACGCCCTCCACACCCGACACGCCCAGCACCGCCAGCGTCTCGGGCCCACCCGGCGCGGCCAGGGTCCCCTGCGGGTCCAGCACCCCGTGCACCACCACCCGCCCCGGCCCCGGCAGCGCCGCGTACGGCCCGGAACGGTCGAACAGGTACAGCACCCGCCCGCCCGCCGCGAACTCCAGCAGCGGACTGCCCTCGCGCTGCGGGTACAGCGTCCCGTCCGCCGCGAACGCCCCGAACCGCGCCGTGAACTCCTGCTCGGACGTTTCCAGCGTCACCGCGCTCCCCCACCCCTGACCAGCCAGCGCACGGACATCAACATTCCCGGAAGTCTAGCGCACGCCCCGGCGCACGCCGGGCCAGATCCGTTCAAGTGCCACGCCCAGGCACGCCGGGCACGGCCCTGGCCCCCTCAGCGCCGTTCCCTCCGGACTCGTCCAGGTCCAACCACTCCAGGTCCAACCATTCCAGGTCAGGGCGGACCTGACTGCCCTGCGAACTGCCCTGCGCGCCGCACAGTTCGTCCAGTAGCGCGTCCGCCCGCTCCAGCGCGAACGTGCCCTCGACCTCACGCTGCACGTGAATGAACGCCAGCCCCAGCAGGCGTTCCAGCACCGCCCAGGCCAGCGTGCCCGGCTCGCAGGCGTCACGGGCGCGTTGCAGCAGGGTCGCGGTCAGGCGGTCGTCGCCGTCCGCGAAGGCCTGCGCCGCCGCACGCGGCACCAACGCCCGCAACGAGGACAGGTCGGCGCCCTCCGGCGCGCCCGGTCCAGTCAGGTCAGGGTGCGCCACGCCACGTCCACGATCACCCCGGCCAGCATGGTCAGCGCCAGCCACATGTTCGCGTCGAAGAACGCCACATTCACCTTCGCCAAGTCGTCCGGATTCACGATGCGGTGCTCGAACAGCAGGATGCCGCCCATCGCCAGCGCCGCCAGGTAATACCAGAAACTCGCGCCAGCCAGTACACCCACCAGCAGCAGCAACGCGAAGGTCAGCGCGTGACTGGCCGCAGCAATCCGCAGCGCGCGCGGAATCCCGAAACGCGCCGGAATGCTCCGGACGCCGTTCGCCACGTCGAAGTCACGGTCCATGGTGGCGTAGATCACGTCCAGGCCGATCATCCAGAAGATCACGACCGCCCACAACGCCCAGGCGGGCGGCGCGAACTCGCCGGTCACGGCAATCCACCCTCCGGCCGCCGCCGCGCCGTCCGTCACGCCCAGCCACGCATGGCACAGCCACGTGAACCGCTTGGTGTACGGGTAACCGATCAGGAACACCACCGCCAGCGGCAGCAGCGCCAGGCACAGCGGGTTCAGTTGCGCCGCCGCGAACGCCATCACGATCAGACTGACGATCACCAGCGTCCACGCCTGCGCCGGACTGACCTTCCCGCTCGGCACCTCCCGCCCCGCCGTGCGCGGATTGCGCGCGTCGATGAAGCGGTCGATCACGCGGTTGGCGCCCATCGCCGCCGTGCGCGCCGCCGCCATGGCGACCGTCACCCAGATCAGCACGCTCCAGCCGGGCCAGCCCGTGCCGCTGTGCTGCATGCTGGCCAGCAGCATTCCCGCGTACGCAAACGGCAGGGCGAACACCGTGTGCTCGAACTTCACCAGATCCAGGTAGGTTTTCACGCGCGACTTCACTCCGGTTCCCACGACGCCTTCACTCACAATGCCGCAGAATACGCCCCCGGCAGCCCCCAGACCCCCTATCCACTCGCAATCTTTTTGCTATAGTGCTCGGGCGCGCGTTGCTTGACGAGGCGTAGCGCAGGCCGGTAGCGCACTTGGTTTGGGACCAAGGGGTCGCTGGTTCGAATCCAGTCGCCTCGACCAGACTGACCTTCACAGGCAGCACAACGCAGCGCGCCGCACGCGGGATTGGTGTAGTGGTAGCACAGCAGCCTTCCAAGCTTCTGGCCTCGGTTCGAATCCGTGATCCCGCTCCAGGAAGGCTCCCTCACACGGGAGCCCTTTTCCTTTCCTCCCCCACGCACGCGCCCTTAGCTCAGCTGGATAGAGCAACCGCCTTCTAAGCGGTCGGTCGCAGGTTCGAGTCCTGCAGGGCGCGCCAAAAGAACCTCGTCCAAGACGAGGTTCTTTTTTTACGACATGCGATTTCCGACCCTCCAAAGTGCGGCGTGTCCAAAACGTGTCCAAATAGCACTTTCTGCACTGCGCCCTCCTCAGGCGCTCTCCCCTCCCTCTTCGTCATCCTGTCAAGGGGTTTGAGGTGTCCACAAGCCAAGCGACACAGACCTCAGTTCGTCCGGATAGAGGTGGCGGTACTGCTCCATGGTGAACGCAGGCGACTCGTGCCCCATCACGCGCGACAGCACCTCGATCTTCATGCCGCTTGCGGCGGCCAAAGACGCGTACGTGTGCCGAAGGCCGTGGATAGGGATCCTGCGGACGCCCGCGCGCTCGCACACGGCTACATGAACGCGCTGTAGGTTGTCCGGTCGGTACGGCGTGCCGCGCAGCGTCGAGAACACGTACATCGGCACCGCCACGCCAAGCCCGCGCAAATCCTCCTCGGTCCGCGACCGCACGGCTTTGAGCAGCGCCACTGCCTCCTCATCGAGGGGCACCTTGCGGCGGCTCTTGCGCGTCTTGGCGCTTTCTGTCTCGTAGACGTTCGCGCCGTCTTGCGAGCGCGTTCCTCGCACGAACAAGTGCGAATCCGGGCTGTCCAGCACCACCGCGTCACTCTTGAGGTACAGCGCTTCACCTTTGCGCAAGCCGGTCAGCATGAGCAGCGCCAGCACCTCCCCCGGTCGATTGTGTCCGTCTATGGCGGCTGCGAGGTAACGCTTCGCCTCCTCGTACGTGTACGCGGGCAATTGATCCGAGCTCCGCTTCTTGACCACCGGCCGCAACCCTACCGCCGGGTTGTGCGGCAGCAGGCCGTCGTGTACCGCTTGCTTGAGCGCGCCGAACACGACTGTGAAGACTTGGCGCCGAGAACTCGCGCTCAAGCCTTTCTCGAGACGCAGGTCAGTCAGAAACTCGCGTAGCACGGCGGGCGTGATCGTGCGGAGGCGGCGCGCCCCCAAGCGAGATTGCACGTGCAGGCGATGCAGCGCGGCATAGTTGTTGCGCGTCTTTTCGCCGATGCCTTCGCGGCTCCTTAGCCAGTTGTCCACACACTCTCCGAAGAGCAAGTGAGCGGGCGGGGGAATGACGCCTCTTGCGGCCGCCTTCCGCATAGCCGCGCGTGCTTGCTTTTCCGTGGGTGCCGTCCCAGTAAGGCGGTACGACTCGCCGTTGATCACTACGCTGATCCGCCACCGAACGTTGCCGGACGGCAGCGCCTGCAATGTGCCTTCGTGATGTTTTCTGCGCGTGGACGTAGACGGCCGTTGTGGCGACCCTCCAGTTTGTTGTGTCATTCGGTCATGGTAAGTTCGAAGGCGCGTTTTGACAGGTTGACGCCACTCGCAGAGAAAGAGAGACGTTCCTTCCTCAAAATGATCGGGACAAACGGGACGAACGCCGTTCCTTCGCGTCTCAGACGTACCTTTTCTTGTCCCGACGCGAAGTGATGGCGCAGGCAGGACATAGCTATTTTGCCGCACTAGGCGCAGGAAAACGCTGGTCCCGTTCGGGCGGCTGACGAAGCGGGACGACGCGGCCAGGAGATGCTTCCGCTGGGACGAACGGGCCGCTCGACCAAATTGCGCTGAAGCTTTGCAGCCCGCTGCAGCATGTGAAAAAGCTGTGCTGGACGGGCTTGACTATGTGAGCGCTCCTGGTCAAGTGTGTGCTGCCCCGCGAGCTCGCAGGGCAGGAGGCACCATGACTGACCATGACGAAGATCGCCGCAACCTGCACGCCGCCCGCGCGTACCTCGCGCGCCTCCTCCCCACCTTCATGCCGCTCAGCGACGCCGAAGTGCGCAGCCTCGCTCTCAAGGCGGGCATGTGGTCGTTGCACGAGGAAACTCGACCACTCGAACGCGCGTTGCGCGGCCATCTGCAAGGCCACGCGCGCCTCCTCCGCGGCACGGGCAGCGAGCTGGACCGTCTCGACGCGCAACAGCTTCGCCGTCCAGCCGTAGAGAACAATCGCGAAGACATCTTTCCGCGCTCCTTCTCGCCCGCTCGCGAAGCCGCTGAGGCACGCCCGGCTGCACCCTCGATTATCCACGGGTCTGCAGCGGCGAAGATGCGGGCACTTGCCGAACGACTGTATGTGCCGTGGCTCACGCGCCTGCCGCTGCCGAAAGCGCGGATGCAGGTGAGCTACCGCGCCACGCGCGCGTTCGAAGGCGCTCTCGACGACGCGTGGAAGGTGCGAGCACCGAAGGGCGGTTCGCGCAACACGCTGCACACGACGCTCGTGCTCGCGTACCTCGCCGTGCCAGAAGTGCGCATTCGAGTCAAAGCCGCGCAGAACACGCGGTACGCGAAGGACGGCGAGGGCGTGGAGTCCGAGGACGCGCGCCGCATCCGTGAATTGCTGCGCCGTTGCGGCATTCCGAACGACGGCGCGCCGACGTTGCGAGACGGCGTGACGCAGCTCAGTTATCGAACAACCGTGCAAGCTAACGCCGCCTTACATCGGAGCTTGCCCGACGAGGAGCGCACGCTCGCATACCTGCACCTCGACCTGCTCGCTTTGTACCTCACTGCTCCAGACGTACGGGCGTTCATCGATCGCGTGCTTGAGGAGCGAGCAGTCGAGTAAGGGTACGCCAACCGAGAGGGCGGTCAATCAAGAAGCTTGCACGGTCGTACGGGATGTCAGGCCCGTTTGGACTAAATAGTTTGAAACGCGAGGTTGTGGCCCGCAAACTACAGCAAGATGTCCGACGCGTCCCTAGATGGCACCGGGCACAACAACGAGCAGCCGCGCTCAGGGAAGCTTGAGCGCGGCTGCTCGTTGGTTCGGCCTGCTCGTCATCGCGCGACGGGCTGAAGGAGGATGTATGCCGCAGAAAACCAGCCCCACCTCACCCCCCTCCTGTCCCATTCCGTCCGACGCGGTGTGGCTAACTACTGAGCAGCTTGCGGCCAGCCTGCAGCTCAGCGTGCGAACGGTGAAGCGTCGCTTGCAGGACGGCACGATCCCCAGCCGCCTGATCGGCAGGCGCCGCCGCGTTCACCGCTCCTACCTCGATCAACAGGCATAAACGCAGGCTCTGGAAGGAGCACGTTCAGCACGCTGTTTTTGTTCCGAGACGCTCTTTTTTTAAGTTCTGCTGTCTCCTGTTGTCCCTTTACCGTCCGGCACATGTCGGACGGCTCGCGTTTTGCCGTCTCAGTGACCCTTGAGAAGCCCTTCCTGTCCCTTCCTGCCTTTTGTCAACAGCAAAACAATCTATGCCTTTACGTTGACATCGTAAAAAAGGAGAGCCAACATGACGACCATGCCATCCCGCTCCACTGCCGTCCTCGCGCCGCCCAAACGTGCTCCGGCCGCTTGGCTCGACGAAGCTTACGCCGAGTGGCTCGATGCAGCCTCATCCAAGCATCCAGAGCGCCTCAATCGAGCACAAACACCGTCCACCCTCGACAACTACTGCCGTGCATTGCGGCTATTGAGCTACGGTGCGGGCCACCGCGGCAACCTGGCCGCAACACCCGCGGCGCTGCTACAACTTCCACCTGAGGAGATCGGCAAGCACGTCGAGCGCGGCGCCTCGCTCGAAGCGGCCGAGAAAGGCAAAGCCCTCCCCAGTTCGGACAGCATTCGCAACATGAAGTCATACGCTCGCGCCGTGGCGCGATGCTTCACCGCCACTCGAGAGGATAACTTTCAATCTGGCCACTTCCTCGTTCAGCAGCGCAAGGCGGGCAAGCAGCGACCGCGCATGCGCTACAAGCAGTGGCCCGAATCATTGCGACACGAGCTTGAAACATACCAAGTGTGGCTGGCCAAGCCCACGCTGCCACCCGAGCAGAAGAAGTACCGGCCCGACCCGTTGGCCGAGCGCTCTATCGTGGCGCTGCGCTCTCACCTGGGACAATTCGTGAAGTGGCGCCTCGAAGGTGGCAGACCGTGCGCGCACCTCATCGACCTGATCTCTGAGCACGAACTGAGCGACTTTTTCGAAGCGCACCTCGGCGTCAACGACAATACCGAGGAGACGCTTGGGGGCTACGCTGGAGCAGGCCAGACGGCCTTGATGCTCGCGGGGGTCGTGCGGTACCTTGTCGCGACCGAACAGTACGACCCGATCACCGACGAGCCGACGCCACACACAGCGTTTCAACACCAACGACGTTCTGCGTCCGAGCGAGAGGCGCGCTTCGAGGCGTGCAACCGGCTGCGCAAAAGCTTTTACGCTCAAGGACGCGACATTGTAAAGCAAGGCAAACGCTCCGGCAAACACGTCAAGCGCGCCGACGCGCCCAAGTGGACGCCGCTTGACTTACGTCAGATTCGCGACGTCGCCTTTCATACGCCCGCGCGGCGCACCGCCAAGCGAGGCACGCTCGCGCCGACGATTCGCACGACGTTCAATCGCAAGCGCAGCGCGACGATGTTCGGCATCAGTTCGGAAACACCCCTGCGCATCCGCACATTGACGCTGCTGCGCTGGCAGCACCTGACAAAGCTGACCGACGGCCGCTGGCGCATCACGGCATCCGGAAGCATCCTCAAGGTCAAGTTCCGTCACGATGAGCCCAACACGTACGAGTTCACGTACTCGACCGAGGTGTCGGCGTACATCGACGAGTACCGCGACTTCCTGGCCTCATGGTTTGGGCCGGACTTCGAGCGCGACCTGCCCAGCGTCTTTCCGGTACTGATTCGTAAGAGCACGTCCCTCAAGGCTGGACAAGGCTCCGAGCAAACCCTCGCGAAAGGCATGGTCCAGTTGGCGGCCGAAGTTCGAAAAGAGCGATTCTCGCCGCACGACTCGCGCTACATAGTCGCCACCTACTGCATTCGCACGCTCGGCGCACCCGGCATCCTGCTGGCGGCGAAGCTGCTTGGTGACAAGCCCGAGACGGTGCTGAAACACTACGTTGAGGAGCTTGCCGACGACGCGCCGGAGCTGGTGTCCTACTTCAAAAGCTTGAGGAAGTAAGGGGTAGCAAACGGGAGGGGATTCGCAAGGAAATGGTACGCGTGATGGACACGACGTTTCTTCCGTGCGAAAGCCTGTTGCGTCTGAAGCACTGCCGCCGACGCCCTACTTCAAAAGCTGGCGGAGCGCGGTCGGGAGCATTTGATGCATGGCAGCCTGCGGTCAGGCGGGCAGTTCGACGAGGCGGTTCAGCGTGTCGCGGCGCGCTTCCCAGTCAGGCAGGACGGTGGTGAGCAGGCGGTAGAAGGCGGGGCCGTGGTGGTGCTCGGCGAGGTGGCACAGTTCGTGCACGATCACATACTCGATGCAGACACGCGGCGCGGCGATCAGCTGGCCGTTCAGCAGGATTCGCCCGCTGCGGCTGCAGCTGCCCCAGCGTTTCTCCAGGCGGCGGATCTCCACACCGCGCTCGTGCTTGATTCCGATCGGCTCGACGAGCTGCAGCGCCCGCGCGTACACTTCCCTGAACACGAAGTCCGCCCGGGCGCGCCGCCAGCGTTCCACGAGCGCGGCTCGCAGCTGGGCGTCTCGCGTATCCGGGAGCGTGACGACGAGGCGGCCGTGCCGCAGTGCGATGTGCTCGGCGCCCTCTTCGATCCGCAGGCGGTATTGCCGGCCGAGGTACCGCAGCGTCTCCCCCGACACGTACTCACGCGCACTCAAGGGGGGTGGGTACTGCGCGAAGGTCCGTTGCTGCTGTACGATCCACGCGGCGCGCCGCGCGACCCGTGCGCGCGCGGCGTCGACGCTGGTGCCTTCAGGCGCGACGACCTCCACCTCACCGCTGGGGTGCACGTGAATCGCGAGGGTCTTGCGGCGCGCGTAACGCAGCGTGAAGTTCACGCGGGTGCGGCCGTACTGCACGTCCAGCTGCATCAACGTTCCCGCGCCTGCGCAACCCCCAGCACCTGGTGGGTGATCTCGTCCATCTGTTTGAAGTCGAGGTTCACGTCCTCCTTCTTGAGGGCGTACAGCAGATCGTCGAGGTCATTGAGCATCGCCTTGTGTACGTCGGGGTCAGTTGTCCAGTCGCGGATCTTCCGCGCGGCTAGCGTGAGCTCCATGTCGATCGCGAGCTTCGCGAGCCGCTCGTCGGGCAGTTCCAGGTGCTCTTTCAGCACGCCGTAGTACGCGCGGGCCTCCTCGCGACCCTGCAAAGTATTCGGCCCGCCGCTCGCGCCGCTGTTGCGGGTGGTGTCGAGCAGGTCGAGCATCCGCTGCAGGTACTCGGCGTCGCTGAGGCGCCGGGCACGATGCTCCTCGATCGCTTCCTCGATCATCTGCCCGAGCCGCTTGTACAGCGCCGGATCCTCCTCCATCCGCTCAGTCAAGGTGCGCTTCACCCGCGAGGCGATCGCGTCCGCCTTGGCAGCCTCCCCTTCGATCTCGTCGAGTTCCTGCTCGAAGCTGGGAACGTTGAAGATGCTGACCGGCTCGACGATGGTCTTGACTTCCTCGGCGCCGACGTAGCGATTCACCAGGTTGCGCAGCTGCGCTTCGAAGGCGCTGTAGTCGACACTTTCCCCGTACCGCTGCTTCACCGCCGCGCGCAGGTTCAAAAAGAACTTCAAGTCGTTCGTGTACGTCCGCTGGCGCTCTTCAGGCGTGTCGCTGTGCCACGGAGCGTGCCCGAGGGCGAGTTGCAGGGTCTTCGCGAAGGCGGTCAGGGTGCGGTAGAACTCCTCGCGGACGTCCTGCAGCCCCAAGTGCTGCTGCATCGCCTCGCTGTCACGCTTGTTCTCGACGCCGTTGAAGACCCGCCAGACGTCTGCGTGACGTGACGCGAGCTTCGCGATCTCCTCTTTGACGTCGGTGAGGGAGCCGTCGATGTCCTCCCGGTCGAAGCCCTGCGCTTCGAGGGCGGCGTAGGTGTCGAGGGCCTCGTTCAGCGCGCCGAACACCCCGCGGTAATCCACCACCAGGCCGGCGTCCTTGCCGTCGTACAGGCGGTTCACGCGCGCGATCGCCTGCAGGATGTTGTGCTCGCGCAACCGCTTGTCGAGGTACAGCACGGCGTTGCGAGGCACGTCGAAGCCGGTCAGCAGCTTGTCCACGACGATCAGGATGTCCGGACCGTCGTCGCTGTCAAAGGCGCTGATCACGCCGTCGAGGTAGGCTTCCTCGCTGCCGTACTTCGCCATCACCCCCTTCCAGAACACCTGAACTTCCGGGGTGTCCTCGTCATCGACCGTCTCGTGCTCGCCACGGGTGTCGGGAGCGCTGATCACCACCTCGACCCGTACGTCCCCGAAGCCCTCGAACAGTTTCTTGTACTTCAGCGCGGCGGCCTTGCTGCTCACCGCGAACTGCCCTTTGAAGGGCGTGCCGGCGAAGTGCAGCTTGAAGTGCTGCCCGATGTCGTACGCGACTTCCGCCATGCGCTGCTCGGCGTTCAACAGCTCCTCTTCACGCTGGAACCTGCGCTTCAGGTCGGCTTTCTGCGGATCGGTGAGGCCCTTGGTGATGCGGTCGAACCACTTGTCGAGGTTCACCTGGTCGCCACGCAGCTCGCTCATGCGACCCTCGTAGCGCAGCGGTACGACCGCCTCGTCCTCCACCGCCTGGCGCATGGTGTAGGTGTGGATGAACCCGCCGTACTTCGCGGCGGTGCTCTTCTGCGCCTTGAGCAGCGGCGTACCGGTGAAGCCGATGTAGCAGGCGCGCGGCAGGACGTTTTCCATCAGCGCCGCGGTCTTGCCGTACTGGCTGCGGTGACTTTCGTCGACCAGGACGAACACGTCGCGTGCGTCGAAAATGAACTTCTCGCGAGTCAGCGACTCGAACTTCTTCCCGATCGTCGTGATGACGTCAGGCTTCTCGGCCGCCTTGCCGGACAGCAGCTCCAGCAGGTGCTTGCCGCTGCCGGCGCGCGCGACGCTCTTCCCCGTCGCCTTGAAGGTCCGGTGGATCTGCTTGTCGAGGTCGACGCGGTCGGTGACCAGGACGATCTTCGGGTGCGGCAATTCCCTGTCCAGCGCGATGGTTTTGCCGAGCATCACCATCGTCAGGGACTTTCCGCTGCCGGTCGTGTGCCACACCACCCCGCCCTGCCGCGACCCATCAGCGCGCAGGGTCTTCACGCGGTTCACGGTCGCCTTGATCGCGAAGAACTGCTGATGCCGCGCGACCTTCTTGATCTTCCCGTCGAACAGCACGTACCCGCGTACGAACTCCAGCAGCCGCTCGGGCCGCAGCAAGCCGTGCAGCAGTCGGTCCTGCGCGGTCGGCAGGCGCTGCCCGGCCGCCCACAGTTCCTCCGCGCGGACGCGCAGCCAGCCTTCACGCTCGGAGAACATTTTCTCCTTTTGTTTGTTGCTGAGCGGTCGGTTCACCAGGTCGAGCAGTTCCTTCTCGTGGTCGCCTTCCTCCTTCCACACCGACCAGTATTTGGCGGGCGTCGCGGTCGTCGCGTACTGCGCGGCGTTCTGCGCCACCGCGAACAGCAGCTGCGCGGTGGTGAACAGCTCCGGGATCTCCCCCGGCTTCTGGTTGCGCAGGTGCTGACTGATCGCTTCTTTCACGGCGAGCTTGATATCCGGGCGTTTGCACTCGATCACCACGAGCGGCAGGCCGTTCACGAACACCACCACGTCCGGCCGGCGGGTGCTGGTGCTGCGCTGCCGCTCCACCTCGAACTCGTCCGTCACGTGGTACGCGTTGCGCTCCGGGCGCTCCCAGTCGACGTATTGCAGCTGGAAGCTGCGGGTGTACCCGTCGACGGTTTCCTCGAGGCCAATGCCGAGCGTCAGCAGGTCATGCTGCTTCTCCGCGGTGGTCAGCAGCGCTTCGTACGGCATCGCGGCGATGGCGTCCACCGCCCGGTCGATGTTCACCGGACTGAACGCATGCCGAGCGCCGCGGAACTCGAACGAATTAAGCTTCGCCAGCTGCTCGCGCAGTACCTCGGTCAGCACCACCCGCCCGCGCTTCCCACCGCGCAGGCGCACGGTGTCGGCGGGCGTGAGGTACGTGTACCCGAGGTTCTGCATCAGCTGCACGGCCGGCAGGATGCTGACGAGGTCCTCGAGGTAGTCGCTCGGACGAGCGGCGGGGGTAGTCACAGGCATCTCCTTATCTTCGGTGTTCGAGCGATTGACACAAGTAAAGCTATAAATTTTGAGTTTTTATATGTTTACAACTCGCCTGTTGTAAACTAAATCGGCTACTAGTCCCTGTCGTTGTTTTTTCAAAAGATCTAAGTATTTCTCGAGAATCTCAATTTCCTCATTTGCTTTAGTGAGCACTGATGCAATTTTCTCTTGATATTCGATTGGAGGGACGCAAACTTTCAGGCTAAAAAAGTCTTTTACTCCCACGTTAAGTAAGCCGTGATTTCTCGCACCTTCTCTCGCGATCTCTGCAACTTCTGAATTAAGAAGGCCGGCTTCAAAGTAGTGCATAAAGTAGTCCGAGTGGCACTGATTGTTTTTCGGTCTTAAGCAGATATATAGACTTGATACAATACCGCAATCATATCTATCAAGGCGCTTTATCGCTCCATATGGATACCCGTTGGAGTAGCTCTTATTATACGCAAAATCACCGCGTTTTATGAAGTAGTAGCCAGTAAGATCCGAGCTAGCTACGCTTTTATTAAAGTATTCGACTTGGCTGACTAACCCTAGTGAGCCAGAAATTGTTAACACATTGTCGTTGCCTAGAGTATTTTTTGTTTTTACTCTTTCAAAGAGTTCGCTGAGTGCGACTATCTCCCAATTATATGGATTATTGATAGGATTTTTAATCATTTTCCTTGCTAGATAGCTCCACCTTTTTCGTTTTGCTTTTAATAAATTTTCAGCAACACTGATCACGCCGTCCCACGTGTCTATAGTATGAACAATTGAATCTTGTGTTTCTCTCGAAGGGAGTGATATAGTAGTCTTTAAGAATGCCTCTAATTTGACGGCCATTCTTTCGACAACTGTGCCTTCAATCATAGAAGCAAATCTTTTAATTTGTCTGGGCTCCGATACCGCGTAATAAACATAACGGGGATTATTATCAGAAACCACTGATAGAACTTCATAAATTGGAGATACGAGGACATCACAGTTTTCTCTTGATATTGCTATTGCCCCCCATCTCAAATTTGCTGGATTATACACAATGTCATTCGGCTTAACTATCTTATACTTTTTTTCTTTCACATCTTTAACCAGATGTTCCCTATCATACCTCTCACTCTTGGGAGTAATACCATTCTCGATTGTAAGGGAGTACAATCGAAGTGATTCTGTCTGCGAAAGCCTGACGTTTCTACTCATAAGAATCTCTACTAGCTTGACCCCCCTTTTTGATTTAATTTCCATGCTCCAACTCCTTTAGAACAGTCTTAATATTTTGTCGTATTGTGTTAAGTTGTGATTCTAACTCCAATATCTCTCCCTCAATCTCTAAAATATCGTAATCCACTACCTCTTCCAAGACAGAGACATACTTATTTATCGTAAGATTGTAGTTATTCTCCTTGACTACGGTAGTGTTCGCTACTTCGCAAAATCCTTCAATGTTGGAACGAGAAATGTATGCGGACACAATTTTTTCGATCCCATCCGCGCGAAGCCTATTCTTTGACTTATTGCTTTCAAATTCCCGACTTGCATCAATAAATACAATGGAGTTATCATCTTTTGATTTCTTCAGTACCATGATGACGGCAGGAATTCCAGTCCCGTAAAACAGGTTGACAGGCAGACCCACAATTGCATCGACCAAGTTTTCATCAATAAGCTGCTGACGGATTTGTCCCTCGCTGCCACCCCTAAAGAGTGCTCCATGAGGCACAACAACCCCTACGCGTCCATCTGACGTTGTGGTTTCAATCATGTGGCTAATAAAGGCAAAATCTCCCTTATCTTTAGGCGGAACTCCGCGCCAGAAGCGCTTGTACGGGTCACCCTCAACGTCGTCCGCACCCCACTTGTCGAGCGAGAACGGCGGGTTCGCGACGACGACCTCGAACTTCATCAGCTGGTCGTCCTCGAGCAGCTTCGGCTCGCGGATGGTGTCGCCCCACTCAATGCGCGCGCCGTCGACGTCGTGCAAGAACATGTTCATCTTCGCGAGCGCCCACGTGCTGCCGTTCGCTTCCTGCCCCAGCAGGCGGAAGTTGGTGACGCCGCGCTTGCGCAGCTGATCGCCAGCGCGGATCAGCAGCGAGCCACTGCCGCAGGTTGGGTCGCAGATCCGGTCGCCTGGCTGCGGGTTCACCAGCTCGGCGAGAAGTTCTGAAACTTCCGGCGGCGTGTAGAACTCTCCGGCTTTCTTGCCGGCGCCAGCAGCGAACTTGCCGATCAGGTACTCGTAGGCGTTGCCGATCACGTCGAGGTTTCCGATCCGCATTGGGCTGAGATCGAGGCGTGGGTCGGCGAAGTCCTCGAGCAGCTTGCGCAGGCGGCCATTGCGGTCCTTGGTGCGGCCGAGGTTAGCTTCGCTGTTGAAGTCGATGTTGCGGAACACCCCAGCCAGCTTGGTCTTGTTGGCGTCCTCGATCGCTTCGAGGGCCTTGTTGATGCGCTCGCCGAGGTCGTCCTCACCGCGGGCGTCGTACAGGTCGTAGTAGCTGGTGCCTTGAGGCAGCACGAACCGCTCGCGCTCCAGGCGGCGGCGGATGCGCTGGTCATCGTCGCCGTACTCCTCTCTGAGTTTCGCGTAGTGATCGGCCCAGACGTCGCTGATGTACTTCAGGAACAGCATCGTCAGGATATAGTTCTTGTACTCGCTGGCGTCGATGGTACCGCGGAAGGTGTCGCAAGCGCGCCACAGGACGTTGTTGATTTCCACTTGCTGAATTCGGGTGGTTGGTTCGTTCATAACAGGTGAGTCCTCCAGGTGGGGGTGTGATTGGGGGGTGCTCGTCATCCCGCCAGCGTGCGTGTCAGTGATTGTCGAGGGTCGCGAACGCCTTGTGCAAGCGCGTTTCGGCCTGCTGCAGGCGCATTTGCGCAGCTTCCAGATCAGCGCGGATGCTGTTCAGGCTGCGCTCGTCCTCGGCGGGCTTGCTGATGTACTGGTTGGGTTGCCACGCCTCGGCGTTCGCGTGGATCTCGGCGGGGGTCACGACGCGCGAGAGCTCTTCTTGATCGCGCCGCTCCTTCACCAGTGTCGCCAGCTCCTTGCGGGTGGCGGCGCCGAGGGTCTGCAGACGACCTTCCTTGGTTCCGCGCAAGCTGGCGTCGATCATCACGACGTCCTGTTGCTTTCGGCCATCGGGTGCGGGACGCTCGAAGATGGTCACGGCGACCGGCAGGCCGGTGTTGGCATACAGCGCGCTCGGCAGGGCAATCACGGCGCTCAGCCAGCCGCTACTGGAGAAGGCGGAGCGGATCTGCTCTTCGGTGCCCGCGCGGAACAGCGGGCCGTGCGCGGTGACGAAGGCCGCTCGACCGCCGGGCTTTAGGGCGGTCAGGCCGTGCTGCATGAACAGCCACTCGGCCGAGCGGGGCATGCGGTTGCCGCTCAGCACGAACCGCGGGTCCTGCTCGACGCGCGTCGCGACGTGCTGGGCGATCATCCCGAAGGGCGGGTCGGCGAGCACGCGGTCGAAAGCGCCCAAGGCGGTCTTCGGTTCGGTGAGTACGTTGCCGTGATGCACCGTGAAACGCGAAACGCCATTGAGCAGCAGGTGGACCTTGGCGGTGAGCGTCGCGGAGAGGTTGATCTCCTGGCCGACGTACTCGACGCTGTTCGCGTCGTGACCTTCTCCTCTCAAGCGGCGGGCGAGCGCCACGAAGATGTGGGCGTTGCCGAGGGTGGGGTCGAGCACGCGCATTCCAGGTTGCACTTCGAGCAGGTCGATCAGCAGTTCGGCGAGGCTGGCGGGCGTGCTTGACTCACCACCGCCGTACTTGCCATCGCGGGCGAGCTGCTCTAGCAGCTCGGTGTAAGCCACGCCGACGCTGAGGAGGCCGGCGAGGTCAGGGGCGAGGAGCGCCGCGCGGGCGATCACCTTGCCGACCCCGAGGTTCAGGCGGGGCAGCAGGTGCTCGGGCAGCCGACTCGTTTCGGACAGCTGCGGAAGGTCCGACAGCGTTTTGTTGACGTTCGCGACGCGTTTGAGAGCGTCGCTGAACGCGCGCGGGGTGAACTGCAGGTCCTGCAGGGTATGCCCGAGGTCCTCGTCGAAGGTCACGCCGAGCGACGCGAAGACCTCACGGTACTGCGCGCCGGCGTGTAGCAGTGCGAGGGCGCCGATGGTGGGCACCGCGTGGGTGTAGGGCGCGGGAAGGGCGCCGCGCAGCTCATCGAAGATCGGCCAGAACGTCGCGTTCGTCAGGGTGCTTTGCATGTCAGGCGTGCTCCTCGAGGGCATACGGGCGCAGCATGGCGTTGAGTTCCTCATCGCGCAGCCTGATGACGTTCTCGGCCTCCTGGCGGTACGCATCAATGGCGCGGAAGCCCTCAACGAACGCTCGTTGCTTGTCCAGCGGCGGTAGCTGCACCGTGAGATCCTTGAAGCGCGACAGCGGAATGCCTTGCACGGTGACCCCGGTGAATAGCGGCGCGACGCGGCGTTGCATGACGTCCGAGCGCAGCAGTCCGGCGAGAAAGTACGGGTCGGCGCGGTTTGGGTTTACCTCGAGCACGGTGAGGCTGTTGCTCGCGATCGCGTTAGTGAGGTCGTGCGGCACCACGGCCGCCTTGAGGCTAGTGGTCCGCAGGGCAATCAGCACCTGCCCCGGATGGACGAGTGCGGCATGGGCGCGTTCGGGGTCGAGTGGTTCCTGCCGGTCTTCGGGCCGCGGGCGAACGTCGAGGCCATCGAGGTTCGCCACCTGCAGGATGCGGACGTTCTGGCCGCCCTCCTTGATGTAGCGGGAGAAGGAAAGCCCCTGGCTGAGCTTCCCGAGCTGGCTGAGCTGGTAGGTCTGCTCGTTCACGCTATCAGCATGACACGTGGGCACGACTGAGTCAACACTTTACTTGATTTTTTTAAACACTTGACGCCAAATGCAAAAATATGTAGGGTGATTGCACCGCGAGGTTCTGGCGGCCCAGGAGGATTACCTATGTTTCAACCTAGCGAACACGCCGTCCGCCGTTACATCGAGCGCTTTGCTGGCAACCTCTCTCCTGCCGCCGCCAATGTGCACCTCAAGCACATCGCTCGCAACGCCCGCTTCCGCCGCCCGTTGCCCGGACACGCCCGCCTGTACGGCAGTGGGAACGTCAACCTCGTCGTCCAAGACGACGTCATCTTGACCGTCTACCGCCTGACCTACCGCGATGGCCAGTGGGCTGCCTGATCGTGCGGGCAGGTGTGGGTGGAAGGCAAAGTGGATGCGGGCGCAACGTTCTGGATAGCGTGGCTTAAAGCGCCGGTCCTTTCAACCTGAGCGTGCTCTTCTCCAAAGGCGGCGCGGAAGTTGGCGAACAGCGAAAAGTCTGTGCCAATGAGGAAGGGAACGGGACAGAGAGGAAACTCTCTAGCACGGCCTCCTCTCCCCTTCTGTCCCGATTTACTTACTTTGTCCCGTTGGAAGAGAAACAGAACGGGACAAAGGTTTCCGTCGTCTCAACGCCTGTTTCCTCGCCGGCGTCCCGTTCGTCCCGTTCAAGATCTGGGAGGGGCCATTTCACGTGCAGGAGGCGCACCCGGTCGGGGGCGTTGTACACCTGTCGGTAGTGCAGAGCGCGGTCCTTCTCGCAGATGATGGCCCCCTTCGGTGAAAGCGCGGCCTTTAAACTCGACCACAAGGCTTTCGGCGAGGGTAGGGCGTGACCGGAGCCGTCGGCGATTTTGTTTACGACGCGATACACCGCTTCAGGCTCCAAGCAGAGGAACGGCTGGTTATCGATGCGCATCCAATACCCGACCTTCTCGGCGTGGCGTCCTGGCGTGACTGTGTCGCCGTGCTCGGAGGAGTACCTCTCCCAACCCAGCGTCTCCGCGTCCTCGGCAGGCGCTCCACCATGATGTCCATCTTCGACGTACGCTTTCTGCGTCCGAAAGGCCATGCCCAGCAATTCAAGAAAACGCACGGTGGGGTCTGTGGCCTCGAGATGCTGCGCTTGCGTAGCTGCGAGATTTCGCAGCGCACGGTGCACTTGTCGCCACAAGCGGTCTGCCTCATAAGCCTTCACGGCGTCAATCGACCGCGCGAAGGACAAAAAAGCTCGCCACCCCTCCGCGAGTTCCGCCAGGTTGTCAGGCGTGCGGTTGTGCGGTGCCGCAAAACCTCTTGAGGTAGCGCGCACGCGCCGCCTCAACGCCTCGCCCGTGAGCTCAGCGTAGTGCTGAGCGATCCAGCGTACGAACCCACTCGTGGCGCGTGCGTACACGCCCTGCGCACCCTTGCGAGCAGCGGCGTCAAATGCTTCCGACGCGTCTGGCCGGTTCTCTTTACTCAACAGGGACCCGGTCAGGTCGACGGTCACCGTGCGCGCCACATCGGACAACTTACGTGGGGTGCTTTCCGCTGTCGAGAGGACGCTTCCTCTTGGGTACGGCCCCGTCCGAACGGTCACGCCGTCGGCGGACAAGCGGCTGCGACCCGCCTGATTGCCAACCGCGCTCAAAATACTCGACGCTTGAGCTTGTGCGGTCTTCGCGATATCCGCTGAACCTTCAGGCTTGAAGTCATCGATCACGAACAAGACGTCCTTGGCGGAATACGCCACCGTCGTCAGAGCGTTTGCCGTGCTGGACCACGATCCTGGAAAATTTCCCGAGTGCCACTCAGGGCCGAAGTGCGTTTGGTAAATGGCGGCAAGCGCCGATTTGGCCCAGCCGGTTGTGCCGTTGAGCCAGAGTGTGAAGTTGACAGGGCCGAGCGGGGCACGGTACGTCAATCCCAACATCGGAACGGTCACGTGCAGCGGGCCGAGCGTGAGCAGATCGAGTGAAGCGCGAACTGCCGCGCGCAGCTCCTCACCCTCAGGAGGAGCTGGCAGCGCGAAGAACGCGAGCTTTGCTTCCAAGTGAACGTCAAGGCTGTCCACAGCGCCACCAGCGCCAATGCAAGCGTCGGCGGTCAGGTACACGGGACCGTGTGGCTCAACGACGAGCCACCCCGTGTGCAAGTAGGTCGTTGACCGTCGAGCACCCACGGCTTGCGAGAGCAGCTGAATGGCGGCCCGCGCGTGGTCCTTGACGTGCCCACCGGGAGCCATAAACGCGTCCAAGCCCCACTGGTGGATCCAGGTCATCGCCGGAAACTGCTCGACGGGTACATGGATCGGCGCGAACGGCTGTCCGGTTCGACTCCAGCCTTTGATAAGGTACGACCGGGTCGGGTGGTCACTTCCGTCGTCGCGCAGGACCTCCTCCATAATGCGTGCCGTGAAGCCCATGAGGAGCCGCGCGGTCTCTTGCCCTTCGACGGCCTTGAACTGCACGATACAGCCGTCGGCGATCGCGTACGATCCGCAACGCAAGCCCTCGCCCCACGAGAGGTCGCTGGGCTCCTGGCGCACAGCCTCATGGGAAGACGCCTCAACCACGGCCTGCGATGTGCCTTCGTCCACTTGACGCGTGAGCCACTCGGCGAGAGCAAGCGCACCTGATGGATCGAGCGGCTGATCGGGTGTGACCTGTGATTCGAGGAACGCCGCGGCGTCGTACTCAGGTTGACCCGTTTGCAAGGGAGGCAGCCGATAGACGGTCGCGCCGAGGTCGTGTGCGACGCCTTCCCACCTTTGTCGGGCCTTCTCGCCTGCTTTGTCCGGATCGGTGTAGATGAACACGTTCCGGGAGCTCAGGTCGTGCAGCACCCATGGCTTGCCCGACGTTCCTGCTAGCCCTTGAACCGCAATGTGCTCAAGTCCCGCAACGTGCACTGCGGTCGCGATCGCGATCCCGTTGAGCTCTCCTTCCACCCACACCTCGTGGGTGACGTCAGGGCTCAGCAGGGTGGGCGAGCACCACGCGTGCAAGCCCTGGCCTCCTGGAATGTGGTATCGATCAAGACCTTGACGTTTGAGCTCTTCTTTCGCACCCGGATTGCGAAATTTGACGCCCGCCGCTTCGCCGTGCGGATCGCTTACGACGAAACCGATCGCGTCGGCTTGCACTTTCCGAGGCAGCGCGATGCGCCGAGGCTCTCCTCCGGGCGTTCGAGCGCGGCCCGTGAAGCGGTAAGCGCTCAGTAATTGCAAGTGCACGGCAAGCAGTAGTCCGCGCTGCAGCAGCATCTCGCGTTGAGGGCTATCTTCCTCGATCTCGACGATTTCCCATCCGTCGAGGGCCGTGAGCGCGTCGCGGCGCTCTTCGCCCGACCGCTTACTTTGAGCGGCGCGCAGCGTAACTCCAGGACTGGAGCGCGGAGCGCGTCTTAGCGCATTCTGACGTAGCGGGAGCGGAGCGGTCAGCTGCTCAATCACTCCGGCTCGCTCGATCAGCAGTTGCACCGCTTGCCCGTTGGGGATACCTAGCACCTGCGCGACGAGCGAGATGGCATTGAAGCTGTCCTGCGCGCCGCCGTGGTCGCGCAGGAGCGCCATGCCGTCTCTTGCTCGTCCGCATGACAACGACGGGTGCTCGTCGTCTGCGCGAAGCGGACTACGGATTACGCCAACGCCGTGCGCGTTGAGGCCCGACAGGTCGGCGTCCGGAAAAAGCCAGGCGAGCAGCGCACGCGGCGAGTTGTTCGGGTGTGCGATGGCCTGCCGGGCCGCCTCGCCCAAGAAGTCGCTCATCTCGCGCTCCATGCATGCTGTGCCTTGATGTCGCCCTTACCTGCAGTCGTGCGCAGCTTCGTCAAGCGAGCCGAAGATCGTGCGATCTTCGCGCGTCCTCGTGAGTGAGTCGGCGGTAGGCTGAAAGTAGGCTTTTGCGGCCGGTTCGACGCGGTGCCCGCTTCCCGCGGATACCGCTTCACTGCGTGTCCTCAGAAAAGTCGATACCGAGCCACTTCAAGGCGTCGACGGTTCGAACGCGAAACAAGCGCGCTGTGTACTTCTTGACGGGCAGCTGGCCTTCCTTGACCGCCTTGTACACCGTGCCTTTGGATACCGAGCCGAACTCGGCGATCTGCTCGATGCGTTGGTACTCCCGACTGATGAAGTCGCGTAGCGCGAGCGTCTTGTAGTGGTCGCTTCTCTTAGCGACATCGTGTGCCTGAGAACCCATGCAGGTCCTCCTCTCCCTTGTCAGGGCGTGTCGTTCCAGGCAAGCCTGGAACGTCCAGCAGCAAACCTGTCGACCGAGCCGTGAGGTTCGCGACGAGGCAGTGTGCGCCGTGAGGCGCGCCGTTACTGCTTACAGAGGAGGCGCAAGGGGCGCGACTGGAGGACGCGGCAGCTCGCTAAGAGGCGGCGGCGTTTGCGCCTCTACGGTCGCAACTCGCAACTTCTCGCGTACGAATGCCGAAAAGGTGTCTTGTTCGGCCCGCTTGAGTGCGTGTACGAGAAAGCGCGCGAATCCTTCAAAGACTGGTTTGAGCAAGGCGAAGTAGTACGCGCCCGACTGCAGCACCGCCAGCTCGTACGAGACGTTGGAGGGGTAGTCAGTGCCTCGGCCCTCCTCGTATTCGGCGTGATTCTGTCGCCAACGATCAAGATCGTCTTCGCCGACGAGGGCAATCAACTGGGCGTGGACATCTCGCGCCTTGTCATCTAGGTTTTTGACGCGCTGCCGCCACTCTTCGGCATCGCTGCCATGTTCATGGCAGGCCGACGAGCGTGACCGCGCTTCAACAAGCGACGTGCCCACCCGGTCCTCAAGCTCGAGGAGCTTGTAGATCAGGATGTTTTCGCGTACGTCGTTCATCACGGCACATGGTAAAGCCCAGTGTGCTTTTTGTCATGTGCTGAACTCCTGGCCTGCCGACTCGCGCTGCGTGTCCAAATACGTGTCCAAAACGACGCGAGACGCGAGGAGCTTACATGCACGGAAGCTCCCTTTTGATCAAGGGAAAACACGCGCCAGAACGGTAAACGCAGAATAAGGGCGTTCGAGAGGGGATGCTATAGAATGCGAGCCCAGCCGCCTTCTAAGCGGTCGGTCGCAGGTTCGAGTCCTGCAGGGCGCGCCACGCTCAGCCCCCCTCCCCTGCCGGGCGGGGGGTTTGCGCTGCCTTCACAATCCGGCGGGCGCGGTGGGGGTGGGGACATTTTGCGCGCGGCGCGGCGGCAGGATGTCCGCCATGCCAGCGTTCGTTCCGCGACATGATCAGGCGCAGCGTGAAGCCGAAGCGCTGGAATTCCTGCACCTGTACCACGCCGAGACCGGGCAACCCGGCCTGCGGCAACGGCAGGCAGCCCTGTACCGGGACGGTCACCTGACCCTGAGCACCCAGGAACTGACGTTCGGGGCGCGGGTGGCGTGGCGGAACAGTACCCGCTGCGTGGGCCGCCTGCCCTGGCAGACGCTGCGTGTGAACGACCTGCGGCACGTGACGGACCATGACGGGGTGTTCACGCACCTGCTCGCGCACCTGCACGGCACGCTGAACGGCGGGCGCATCCTGCCCACCATGAGCGTGTTCGGCCCCGGCGTGCGCATCCACAACGACCAGCTGATCCGCTACGCCGGGTACCGCCAGCCGGACGGCACGGTGACCGGCGACCCGCAGAACGCCGCGCTGACCGAGTACCTGCGCGGCCTGGGCTGGCCGGGCGGGCCGGGCACGCCCTTCGACGTGCTGCCGCTGGCCATCGAGGCGGCCGGGCAGGTGCAGCTGTTCGAGTTGCCGCCCGACGCAGTCCACGAGGTCCGCATCGAGCACCCGACCTGCCCGGCCATCGCGGGGCTTGGGCTGCGCTGGCACGCCCTGCCGGTCATCAGCAACATGACCCTGGAGGTGGGCGGCGAATCGTTCCAGGCTGCGCCGTTCAACGGCTGGTACCTGCAGACCGAGATTGCCGCCCGCAACCTGACCGACGAACGCCGCTACGACCTGCTGCCGGCCGTGGCTGCCGCGCTGGGCCTGGACACCCGCACGCGCCGCTCGCTGTGGGTGGACCGCGCACTGCTGGAACTGAACGTGGCGGTCCTGCACTCCTTCGACCGTGACGGCGTGCGCATCGCTGACCATCACGCGGTCACGCGGCAGTTCCGGCATTTCGAGACGCTGGAAGCCCGCGCCGGGCGCAGCGTGCGGGGCCGCTGGTCGTGGCTGCTGCCGCCGATGGCACCGGCCACCACGCCCCTGTGGGACCGCGCATACGACGACACGGAGGTCCGCCCGAACTTCACGGCCCAGCAGCCCGTGTGGCAGGCCGCACGCCCCGGCGTGTGCCCCTTCCATCCATAACCGCTCCCCGTAGGCGTATGCCGCACTGTCTGGTGACTGCGCCCCACGGTGCCCCGCACTCAAGCTGCACAGCAGAACTGCGCGACAGAAAGACCGTACCGCGGTTCTCTCACTGATGAGAACGCCTGCGGCACGGTCCAACGAAGAACGCCCCGGACCATGAAGGCCCGGGGCGTGATTGACGCATCTGGTGTTGTCGACGTGACCTATAGAAAGGAGGTGATCCAACCGCACCTTCCGGTACAGTTACCTTGTTACGACTTCACCC
>NZ_BMQM01000015.1 GCF_014648115.1 Deinococcus seoulensis | reverse complement strand
CCCTCATTCTGAGGTCAGAAGCCGTGCTGGACGTCCTTTTCTAAAACTGAAAGATGTCAGATAACCGAAATCAGGAATACCTGAAAAGCCGATTTCAGGTATTCCTGATTTCAGGTAAAGCGCATCGCAACGCTGTGGGGCGTGTTTCCAGGTGTCACTGAAGCGCTGGAATGCATTCTGGTGCAGAAAATGGCAGGGCGTACAAAGATCCCAGTCCGTGTGGTTGAGGAAGCGGCGAGGGGTCACCGACGGCCCTGTGAGTAGAACGGGAATAGCCGGAAGGGTCGAGGAAGAGATCTAGGAAGACCTGGAAGGAGTCGCGGTGTTGTTTGCGCGAGAAGCAGGTGAGGATAGAGCCGTCTGGTACGTGCATTCTTTGGGCTAACACCTCACGCCGAGGCGCGTCACCATTCGTTCGCTGCCGTGTGCCTGCACCTGGTGTGCGTTGGGCTGGCGGGGCGGTGATTACCCGATCACGGATGTCATCACGCACGGCACGAAGGATCAGGCGGTCACGTACCTGACGCTGACCGATCCAGATCAAAAGAACAGGCTGGAGTTCGTTGAGACCACCCCCGAGCATCCCTTCTTCGTCGCGCAGCCAGCCGATCCCCAGCCCAGGCCCGCGCCGGAAGGTCATGGCGACCTCAGCCGGAACTGGGTGGGCGCGGGGCACCTGAAGATCGGCGATAAGATCAAGCAGGCCGACGGCACCACCGGATTGGTCGCCAACGTCACCACCGTTGAGCAGACGCGCGAGATGTTCAACCGTCTGTGATTAGCGGTCGGCCGAAAGGCCGAGTACCGGGTCAGCGCATCAGGGAGGACTCCGGCGCATCGATGCCGTACAGCCGGACGCGCACGCCCCGGATCTCCAGCGTGTCGCCGTCGATACCGAGGCCACGCCGACCAGAGGGGCGGGAGCGGCGTGCGTGGTGCCCAGCAGGGCCAGGAGCAGGGGCGAGCAGCGCAGCACCCGCTGATGCTGGCACGGCGCGGGCGCGGGCCGGGGCCGGGTCAGGCGGTGGTGTCCAGGATCACGCGCAGCGTCTGGGCAGGCATGTCCCAGTGCGGGAAGTGGCCGCTGTGGTCGAACCAATGCAGCCGGGCGTCGGGAAACAGCTCCTTAGCCCTCGACGCCTGGACCGGCAGGCACACCCGGTCCCAGCGCCCCCAGCCGATCACCAGCGGGCGCGCCAGCCGGCCCCGGGGCAGGCCCTGCTGCGCCTCGCCATACGCGAGGTTCCGCAGCAGTTCATCCGTGGACGGCGAGGCCGCGAAACTCCTCATCTCGGTCAGGGTGAGTTCCGGACTCAGCGCCCACGGATGCGAGGAGAACTGGGCGAACAGGGCGCTGCGGGTGACGGGCGACGCCGTCAGGGCGGGCATGACCGGCTGGAGCGCGCGGATCAGTTTGATGGACGCCGCCACCGTGCTGTAGAAGAAGGCCCGTTCCCAGCCCTGCCAGAACCCGCCGGGATCGAGCGACACCACCGCGCCCAGGACGCCCCCACGCCGCGCGAGTTCCAGCACCAGCCGGGCCCCCATCGAGGTGCCCACGGCATCGATGCCCAGGAGGTTCTCCCGCGTCAGGAACTCGGTCACCGCGTCGGCGAGCGTGGCGATACTCACCTCGCCGGGCAACGGGGGCGTGTGGCCGAAGCCGGGCAGGTCGACGGCGATCACCTCACGCTGCGCTTCCAGTCCGGGCAGGATCGGCGCCCACGTCTGCCAGGAACTGCCCAGCCCGTGGATGAGCAGCAGCGGCTTGCCCTGGCCGCGCCGGACGTGGAAGAGCGCAGGTGCGGAAGCGTCCTGGGACGGGGGCCGGGGGGCGGGTGTGGATGCAGTCATCCTCCCACTGTCGGGGCGTGCGGTAGAGCCCGGCACCCGGTTGCCCCAAGGCCTCTTGGGTCTTGCCCGGCGGGGCGCTCGTGGGCGGCAGAAGGTGGACGGCGCGGCACCAGCCGGTGGCGTCCGTCCGGGGGCGTGGGCGCGGCCGACCGATGGCGTGACCGTCCTGGGCCTGACTACCAATGATTCGGACAGTTTTTGACGTGGCGATTTCCCCAGCCTCATATACAGTACCGTTACAGTTGTTGAACGCTCCAGCGACAACTCGCGGAGTTGGACGCCGAGGCGACGCAGCCGGTGCTGGCCCGCATCCAGGCACGCAGGGGGGCTGGGAACCCACTCCCGGAAGCTATCCAGCGTCACCTGGAACAGGGCCTGAACCATGACCTGAGCCGCGTTCGGATTCACGATGACGCGGAAGCGGACAAGCTGGCCAAGGGCGTGAATGCCATCGCGTTCACGACGGGTACGGACATCTTCTTCCAGGCGGGGCGCTTCAATCCGAACACGCAGAGCGGCCTGGAACTGCTCGCACACGAGGTCACACATACCGTCCAGCAGTCCCAGGGTCGGGTCGGGACCGGCATCGACCCGGACGCCGGACTGGAAAGCGAGGCCCGGACCATGGGCGCCCGACTGGCGAAGAGGCCGGTGAAGAACAGGCCCGCGTTGCCAGCCGTGGCTGCGGTGCCCCGTCACACCGGCAGCGGCCTCCTCGTGCAGCGCCAGGCCGCTCCGGGCCAGCCGGCCTTCAAGTTCAGGGACGTCAACTTCTGGAAACCCATCCCCGGTGCCATGTTCGAGGGCGCCAAGCAGGCCCTCGTGGACGTCTGGGAGCTCATCAAGAACCTGCCCGTCATCGCGCAGCAACTCCCTGAACTCACGCGGAAAGCGGTCGCCTGGCTCCGCACCATGGACACGCTGCAGGAATGGAAAGCCGTCGCGCAGGCACTCGGGATGGGCGCCCTGACCGCCGGGCAGAACTGGCTCAAGCAGACGGCCGCGCAGCAGGGCGCCGCGCTGGGACACTTCGTCGGCCAGCTGATCGGCGAGTTCGCACTCGGCAAGGGCGCCGGAGCCGCCCTGAAAGCCCTCAAGGGTGGCGGCGGTGTCGTGAAGATGTTCGACGACTTCACCGCTAAGGTGGACGACGCCCTGCAGCGGATGGGAGGCGGTGGGCCCAGACCCGCACTGGCCGGCGCAGGGTACGGGCCGTCGCTGCCCAGCCCAGCACGGCCAGGCAGCGTGCGCACGCCAGCGCCCCTCCCGTCACTGAGTAGCCCTACACGGATGACCGCGGCGGCCCCCACCAGTGGCGAAGTGATCTCCAAAGCGCTGCAGACAGCGATGAACGCGAAGAACTGGAACGCCGTCCGGGGACTGCTCGATAAGGCCCCGCCCGCCAAACTCCCGGACGGCTACTTCTACCGCACCATGGAGAACGGCAAGAAACGGATCGTTCGCAAGAAAGCGGACGACGATCAGTTCGTCGTGCTCACCATCGACGAGAAGGGCAAGGTGCAGGTCGCCGATCCCAATGTCAGCGACCGGATCAGCGTCGCCTCCGCCATGAAGAGGAACTTCAAGGCGGCGATGGGCCGGGCGGTCCGTGACGGGTACCAGCTGCATCACCTGATCCCGGACAACCTGGTCCGCAGTCATCCCCTGATGCAGCTGGCCATGGCCAAGGGGTACGACCTGGACCGCGCCTCCAACCTGCTCGAGATGCCCGGCCGGGCCGACGTTCGCCAGAGTGTCCAGGAGATCGTGGGGCACTTCGGCAGTCACCAGAAGTACGACGCCATCGTCGAAAGGCGCCTTGATGCCCTGTACGACACCCTCAAGGGCGACTATGGGACTCGGATCCCTGAGGATGTGTTGATGCAAGAAATGCGCAAGCTGGAAGACGGTTTGAGGAAGTTGTTCAAGGACGGGGGGGCACCGACGCGCTGGGACGATGAGACTAAATCGAACGTGCTGGCCGGCGTGGGCATAGATCAAAGAGTGGGTGATCAGGCGTGAGCGGTGAATTCTTCTTCCTGCTCCCTGACCTGGACCGGCTCCATCCTGACCTGAATGGCAGCGAGGTAAACCCCGTCGACAACAACCCAATCCGCGCCGAGTACACCACGATGTACGGTCGCGAGGAGTTGGAAGAAGACCTACGCTTCTGGCTGAATACGGCAGAGCCCTTCCAGGTGACTGAGCCCGTGGAGCTCACCGGCTTCTTTCCGACGCTGCTCGAGACCGACATGCCGATCATGCGCCCTCAGCTGCCGCTGGTGTCCAGGAAACTGCTTGAAACCCTGCAGAGCGTCGGGGACTTCACCCACCGGGCCCTGGCGACGCGAATCAAGGATGACGTTGAGTCCAGCGGCGGCGAGCCCGACTATCCAGTGGGTCGAACCACTGATCAGTACGTCCTGATCCAAGTGCTGGAGCATCTGGACATCCTGGACTTGGAGCACTCACGCTACAGCAGCCACAACGAGCGCACAGGGAGCGTGACGGGGTTAGAAAAAGCTGTCCTGACGATCCCTGCAGCGGGCGTGCCACCTCTGTTTCGCCTCAGAGCGGCCCGCACGCACCTGCTGGTCTCAGCCGCAGGGCGAGCCGCGCTTGAGGCCGCTGGCATCCGGGGCGTCAGCTTCTCGGATAGCCCCTACTACTGACCGCTCCGACTGCTGCTTGAGGCGGTGACCCGGGAGCGGGACTGGTTGCGCTCGATGGACGGACGGTACGAGGATGGGGGCGAGAAGCCCGGGCATCTCTGGGAAGCCCACACGGTGGTCAGCTGGCTGGCGGCACGCCATGGGCTGCCAGCGCCGACCTCGCAGGCCACCTGGGATCAGACGGTTCAGGACCTGCATGAACGGCTCTGAGGACAGCACGGCAGCACCTGACCAGTACCTACAAGTTACAAGTCGTCGGGGTAGCTATGGGCATCCTGATGGATCTCTACCAGTCCAGCAAGGAAGTAGGTGAGCAGGAGCTGGAGCGCGCGGCCGGGATGGCCCGCAGCATGAACCGGGACGTGATCGACGACGAGAAGATGGAATGGCTCCGCCGGGATCTGCGACTGCTCGTCCGCAACTTCTGGAGCACCCTCCGGGACCGTCAGAACCGCGGACGCTTCGACGAGATCATCCGGGGCGCTCTCCGCTGAGGGAGCGCTACTTTTCGGCCGCTGCAGTTGCCGCCTTGGTCGCCTGCAGGCTGTAGCCCAGCGCCAGCCCCGCAAACGGGAATGTCACGTCGGCGTGATCGCGGAACGCCTCCGCCAGCGCTGCGCGGTACTCCACGCCGCCCAGCCCGATCACCCGGTCGAACGACGCCAGGTCCCGCTCGATCACCTGTCGCCGCAGCGTCTCCACCGCCACCGGGCTCGTCTTCTTCCGCTTGAACGTCACCTCGTACGGCCCCTCCAGCAGGTCGTCCGGCGCCAGGAAGCCGTACCTGGCACTCAGGATCACCCATGCGTCTCCCACCACCTCGGCGTACGCCCGGTTCACCCGGAACGGCACGCCCACGTACGCGTCTGCCGCCCGCACCGCCCCGAGCGACGGCTCCTCCGCCCAGATCTTCTTCGCCCCGCACGGCACCACCACCAGTGTTCGCATGTTCCGGTCAGTTTGACCCGCGTTCTGCCCCGCCGCCACCTACCATGACGCCGTGCCCGACGATCTCGACCAGAAACGAACCCTGCTCCTGAACTGGCTCACCTCCCATGACGCCCACCGCGTCGCCCTGCACGACGGCGGCCCGATCGAGACGCCGCAAATCTTGACGCGTCTGCGGGCCGCCCTGCCCAATCCTGAGGAGAGTGTCTACATCCTCGTCCGCCGGGACGCCCCCACGATGCCGATCTACGTCGGCCGCGCCGCTCAGCCCGTGAGCCGCTGGAAGGGTCACCTGCGAAGCCTGCTGGAGCCCACGTCCCGTGCGGACGCCTGGCGGGCCCACTTCCAGCACGACCTCGACCTGTACGTCGTGCCCGTGACGGCCATGCAGGGGCCGCCCATCCCCGGCTTCCCCGTCACCGTCGGTGCCGTGGAAGCGCAGCTGATCAGCCTGGCGCAGGACACCAGTCCGGCGCTGCTCAACCGTGAAGGAGTCCAGCGATGATCCACCTGCCCGAATGGCTGGCCCAGCAGGAGCAGCACCTGACCCCGCTCTTCGAGACGGCCGGGGATGGCCTGAGCGTGAACACGCACCTGCGTGGCAAGGAGAAGAATCGACTGACCCTGACCCGTCACTCCAGCTTCGACGCAGCGATGATCGGGATGGTCACGGAGGGTCTCGAGGACGATACCTGGCAGGGCTTCCTGTACGTCATGCACACCGGGGAAGGGAACGACCTGACGCCCCGGTACATCGGCAAGGCGGAGAAGAAGGGCGTCACGAACCCGGTGAGTGCCAACCTCATCCGGATCGCCTCGAACCACGACAAGTTCGGGCGCTGGGGGTACAACAAGGCGTACCACATTGGCGAGCTCAGCCACGCCGTGCCAGGCTTTTATCTTGACGCGAGTTCAGGAATCAGGAGTTGAAGAGCGAGCAACGGATCAATGGTCAGGCGACGCACCAGCGCCGTGATCTGACGGGTCTGTCCGTTGAGTAGCGCCACAATCACGCCATTGAGCATCGCCCGTCCCTGTGCTCCCCGGCGCAACCGACACGCATCCTCGTGCAGCACGACATCCCGGCAATGGTGGCTTCGATTCTCAATACCCCAGTGACCACGCCAGATGCGCTCCGCTTCCTGAGCCGTCAGCAGCCGGCTGCTGACGGCATACCGCACCTCAACCCGTTGTGTGCCATCGCGGCGCGTCACCTGATGTTCACGGCGGATCAACGTCTGCACACCACACAGCCCTTCCTTGATCTCCTCTGGGACCTGCTCGCCGGTGATCACCGACGTACGCCGCTCCCAGATCTCCCCGCTGCGCCGCTCGACGTTCACGACGTGATCGTGCGCCGGGTACGTGAACGCGAACATCGCCCATTCCTTGAGCGAGCGGGTGTTGTTCTTGAGTGGGACGAGGTAGGCTCCGCCTGCCTCGTCGATTCGAGTGGTGAGTTCCCGCTCGGTGTAGGCGGCGTCCAACGTCATGAGCCACCCGTTCCCGAAGAGGGTTGTGAGGGTGGGGAGCAGATCCTGCATCCCTTTGGCTTCATGACGCCCTGCTTGATCAACCTGCGCGACGGTCAGCGCCAGCTCATGGAAGAAGACCGATAGGAACGAGAGGGCCGAACGGCCCTCTCGAGCGCTTCCTTTCAGGACTTTGCCGTCACCGGCAAGGATGACCAGGCGGTCATGCGCCGTGGGATGTTGAGCCTTCACTCAATCCAGCAGGGCGCGTTGCAGTTCGGGAAGATGCTGGTCCAGCGACCAGAAGAAGCGGTAGATCATGGCTTGCTGGGGGAGGCGATTGAGGCCGAGGTGCTGGCACAGCACCTCGCGGTGTCCGGCAAGCCACTGGGTGAGGGCGAGGATGTTGGGTGGTCCGGCGAGGAGGCCAGTGAGAATGACGGTCCAGAGGGCGTCCCATGGGTAATGGATGCGGGTAGGGGCACGCCAGTCTGGAATTTGGGTTAGAAATGGGAGCGGGCTGATGGGTGGTCTCACAACTTCCAATCAGCCCGTTTTGTTGGACCCGAGTCAAGATAAAAGCCTGACGCCGTGCTGGGGGAGGCGTTCAAGCCGGGCCGCGCACCGGGGAAGTACCACCGCTGGGCGGCGGCGCTGTTCGAGACGCTGGAGCCCCCGAAGCTGCAGATGCCGGTGTCGATGTCGCTGATTCCCTGGCGGGACGGCCTGCGTGGACCGTCGGGGATGATCGGGAGTCTGGCGGCGGTGGAGTACGAGTTGATCGCCCTGGCCGCTGCGGCCTACCCGGAGGCGCTCCTCAACGTCCAGGGACGCTGAAACAGAATCGACCGGCGCACCACCCTTCAGCGCGGTCCCACCGAGGTTGGACCGCATCATCGGCCATGATCACCTCTGTTTCGTTCAGAGAAACCCGCTGGCCGGGTCGACACTCGGCCCATGAACATCACCTTCGAGGTCACTCCCGCCCGCCCCGTCCCGGCCACGCCCACAGTCACGGACCTCCTGATCACGGTGACGCCCGCCGCCACGCCTGGCCCGGCGCCCCTGGACCTCACCCTGGTCATCGACACCAGCGGCAGTATGGGGGGCTTCCCGCTGGAGATGGCCCGCGCCGCCGCCAGCGGACTCCTCACCCGGCTCGGCCAGGATGACCGCGCCGCGCTCGTTACGTTCTCGGGCGGCCCCGTCCTGCACGCGCCCCTGCAGCCCGTCGGGGACGCCCGGACCCTGCAGGGGCACCTGAGCAGACTGCGCGCCACCGGCGGTACCGCCCTGCACGCCGGTCGGATGTTGTGCGGTGAGGAAAGCCACAGGCGCGAAGAACAGCATTCTTCGCGCTCTACATTCAGTCGGGGCTGTGGTGCACGGGGTATTTAAGGACATCCCGTCCCGCCTGGAAACTCTTGTCCTTGGCGACTCTGCACCACGTCGCCCCTTCATCACAGACAGATCGCCTGCCTTCGTGGCGTTCTTCTGCTTCCTGACCCCCGGGCTCCTGGACTGGCCCTCAAACGAAGCGACCGCCGACCAGGAAGGGCTCGCCGTCCAGGCTCAGGATACCGCCCAGGCGCAGGTCGCGGATCATGTCCCAGTGCACGGCGCTGCGGTTCTTCCCGCCATTTTCCGCGTAGGCCTGCCCCACGGCCAGGTGCACCGTCCCGCCGATCTTCTCGTCGAAGAGGATGTTCATGCTGGGCTGCTGGATGCCGAAGTTCGTGCCGATGCCGAGTTCACCCAGGAAGCGGGCGCCGTCGTCCGTGGCGAGCGCGGCCCGCAGGACGTCCTCCCCTTCCTCGGCGTGCGCCTCGACGACCTCGCCGTCCCGGAACACGAGGTCGATGCCGCGTACGACGCGGCCTCCGTACAGGGTGGGCAGGTCGAAGTGCACGGTCCCGTTCGCGCTGCGTTCCAGCGGCGCCGTGAACACCTCGCCAGAGGGCATGTTGCGTTTGGCGTCGCTGTTGCTCCAGGTCCGCCCGCGCACGCTGAGGTGCAGGTCCGTGCCGTCCGCCTGCAGGTGGACGTCGTCCGTTGCGGCGAGGCGTTCGATCAGCCCGGCCTGGAAGTCGCGGATTTCGCCCCATTTCTGCACGGGGTCCGGGGCGTCGAGGAACATCGCGCGGGCCACGAACGCTTCGTACGCTTCCAGGGTCATCCCGGCGGCCTGCGCGCCGAACGCCGTGGGGTACAGCGTGAGGTTCCAGCGGGAGTGCAGGGTGCTCATGGCAACCGGGGACTGCGCGGCGCGCCAGCGAGCCGCGCGGGCCACATCGATATCCGGGACGGGCGGGGTGGGCGTGAGGATGCGGATGGAGGCGTCGAGCGCCCGGGCGTCGTCGATCTCGACCGGGTGCAGCGTGCTGAGCACCTCGTCGGAGGCGAGGCGCTGTACGTCTTCGGTCTGCGTGGGGTAGCTCAGGCGCAGGACGGGGCGCGCGCCCCGCTCAAGCAGCGTGCGGTGCAGCGCCTCGATGAGGGGGAGGGCCAGGGTGCTGCCGGCCACGAGTACGCGGTCGCCAGGGCGGACGCTGACGCAGTAGTCGGCGAGCAGGGTGGCGTGCCGTTCGGGATCGTAGGTCATGGGTGCCTCCTGGGGTGCCTCACAGCGCGGTGACGGCGCCACCGTCGACGAGCAGGGCGCTGCCGTTGACGTACTGCGCGGCGGGTGAACACAGGAACGCGGCGACCCGGCCGAACTCGTCGGGCGTGCCGAGTCGGCCCATCGGCACCTCGCGTTCGGACGCCTCCCGCACGGCCTGCCAGCTGGTGCCGCGCCGGGAGGCTGCGGCCTCATCGAGCTGCTGGATACGTTCGGTGAGCACCCGGCCGGGTGCCAGGCCGTTGACCTGGATGTTGTCCGGGCCGAGTTCGACACTCAGGGATTTGCACAGGCCGTACACGGCGGGGCGCAGTGCGTTGGACAGGGTCAGGTTGTCCAGGGGGCGTTTGACGCTGCTGCTGAGCAGGGCCAGGATGCGGCCGCCGCCCCCGGCGCGCAGGTGTGGCAGGGCGGCCGTGACGCTGCGGACCACGCTCATCAGCGTGAGCTGGTACGCCGCGTGCCACTGCGCTTCCCCGAGGGCCGTGAAGTTCCCCGGCGGGGGCCCTCCGGCGTTGCAGACGAGAATGCGAATCCCCCCGAGGTCCCGGGCGGCCGCGTCAATGAAGGTCGTCAGGCTCTCAGCGTCGGCCACGTCGGCGGCGTAGCCCAGCGTGGGCACGCCGGTGTCCTGTTCGATGCGGCGCGCGGCCGCCTGGGCACGCTCCAGCGTGCGGGCGCACAGGGCCACTCGGGCGCCCTCGCGTGCCAGAGCGTGGGCGGTCGCGAAGCCGAGGCCCGCGCTGGCGGCGAGGACGACGGCAGGTTGATCTTTGAGGCCGAGATCCATCTCAGACGTGTCCGTACTTGGCGAGTACGTCGGGCAGGGTGGCGCCGTTCTCGAGGTCCGCGCGGATCAGGCGTTCCTTCTCGGTGAGCGCCTCGGCGCGCGTGAGGACCTCCTCGGCCACCTCCTGCGGGATCAGGATGGCGCCGTCCACGTCTGCGAGGATGAAGTCGTCGGGCCGGACGCGCACGCGCGCGGCGGTGGCGCCCGGGAGGTACACCTCGACCTGCCAGGCGTTGACTTCCCAGCGGCCGATCGACTGCACGGGCGTGCGGTAGCGGGTGTACACGGGGAAATTCATGCGGTCGAGCCACTCGATGTCGCGGATGCCACCGTCGACGAGGGCGCCCACGCAGCCGCGGTACTGCATGCCGCGGGCGATGAGTTCGCCGAAGAAACACACGCCCTGCGCGCCGCCGCCGCTCCAGACACTCAGGTGTCCGGGGGTGAGGCCGCTGACGGCTTCCATCTTTTTCGGATCGCCGGTGCCAGGGTACGGGGTCATCTGGCCGCGGATGGTGTACGCCCAGCCGCCCATCTTCTCGAGGCGCGTCTTGATGGGCCACAGGTCGCTGGACAGCCCGCAGTCGGGCAGGCCGAGTTCGTCGAGGACGTCCGCGACGTTGGCGGTGTCAACAGTCATGAAACGTTCGCGCAGGGCGAGTTTGTGGTCGGCGGTGAGGGTCATAGGTTCAGGGCTCCTTGTGTTTGCTTGGCGCGCAGTTCGTCGGCCACGACCGTGGCGGGCGCGTGCCCGTGGGCGAGCAGGGCGTCGTGAAAGAGGCGGGGCGGCAGGGCGAGTTCGGCGCGCAGGGCCTTGATGGTCTCGGTACCGAGCCAGTACATCAGGCGGCTGGCTGGGAACAGGGCGTTACGGGTGGTTTCGGCCCAGATCCGGGCGGGCGCGAAATGCGCTTCATCGCGGTAGAAGGTGCGGGCCTGTTCGAGGGTCCACTCGCCGAGGTGGAGCTTGAGATCCACGATGCAGGAGGCGGCGTTGCGGCGCTCGAACTGCGTGAGCAGCAGTTCCTCGGCGGGCGTGTAGAAGCCGGGGATTTCGGCGAGCAGATCTTCGGCGTAGCAGGCCCAGCCTTCGACCATGGTGCCCGCCCCGAGCAGGGCGATGCCGGAGGCGCAGTCGGTGCCGGCCACCCGGGCCAGCACCGAGTCGGCCTGACGGGCGCGGGCGTTGTGCGTGTGGTGCCCGATACTGCCGTGGTGCACGGCGTGAACGAGTTTCACGAACGCGCAGTTGTGGGCGCGCAGGTCCGCCGGGTTCGGCCCGGGCGGCGTGACCCAGTAGCGGCTGCCGCTGCCAGGGCGCAGAGGTGCAGGCGAGCGGTAGAACAGGAAGTACAGGTCGCCGCTGCCCTCCGCCCACTCGGGCAGGAAGGTGAAGTCCAGGCCGTACTCGTCGGCGGGCGTCATCAGCGGGCGGGCGGCGTCCAGTGCCCGCTCATGCAGGTCGCGGTAGGTGCCCAGCAGGCGCGCCGGGTCGGCGTCCGGAACCTGTGTCTCCAGCCGCGCGAGGTGTTCGGTCCAGTGCAGGCCGCCCGGCAGGCGCCGGGCCTGTGTCTCGAGCTGCGTGGTGAGACGCGCGAACGCCTCGGTGGCGCGTTCCAGCGCCTCGCGCGGCCCGAACGGCAGGGCGTGCGTGACGCGCATCAGCAGGTCGAGGTGCGTCTCGCCGCAGGCCACGGGTGCGTCCGGGCCGCTCAGGTCCTCAGCGTACGCCTGCAATGCGCGGGCGGCGCGGCCTGCCGGGAGGCGCAGTGTGTCGTCCCAGAGGGGGTGCCGCGGCAGCCCGGAGGTGAGCAGGTGCGCGGCGGCGCGCGCCTCACGCCGCGCCCGCTCCGCCACGTCATCGGGGCGGGCGCGGCCCTGCAGGTGCGCGCGGGCCTGCGCCAAAAACGCGGGAATTGCCTCCAGTCGCACGCGCAGCGCGTCGCGGGTGACGTCCGGGTCGTCCAGATGTCCGGGCAGCAGCAGGGAGATCACGCCGAACGCAGCCTCACCGGTGTACCACGCAGGGCTGTGCTGCCGCGGCGCGCGCCTCCCCTCGGCCAGCGCGGTGGTGAGCTGCGCCGTGAGCAGCTGCGCGTCGATGCGCCCGGCGGCCGTCTGCGGCACCTGAAGGTGCGCCAGGTCCGCCTGAAGGGCTTCCAGCGTGGCGAGCTCGGCATGAACCGCGTCCGGCCCGGCGGGAGGCAGTTGGTGGTCGTGACCGGGCAGGCCCATGAAGGTGGCGTCGACCGGGCGCAGCTGGGCATGGGCACGCAGGTACGCCCGGGCCTGGTCGTGCACGTCGGTCACGCCCGCGCCTCCTGCGGGTACAGCGGGAGCGACACCCAGCGGCGCTCGCGGTGAGACTGCACGATGGCGTTCACGGCCTCCTGACTCTTCGCGCCGTCGTAGAAGGTGCATTCGGCGGGTGTGCCGTCGAGGATCTCGTCCACGAAGTGCCGCACGAGGTTGCGGTAATACAGTTCCGGCCAGGGCGTGTGCAGGGTCGTTCCGGGCGGCAGGGCACTTTCCGGGAGTTTGACCTCCTGGAATTCCACGGCGTCCGGCGTCGCGAAGCGCAGCGTCTCAGCCACGCCGTTTTCCTCAACGAGACGCGCGACGGCCGCGCCGCGGCTGCCGTACACCCGCAGTTCCACGCCCGGGTAGTTCCCGACCGCGATGTAGGAGGTCTGCAGCATGCCCTGCGCGCCACTCTCGAATTCGACGAGTGCGACCGTGCCGTCCTCCACCTGGATGCGCTGCATGCCTTCGTACCCACGCACGACGCGTTCCGGAATGAAGTTGTGCATGCTCCCGATCACCTGCGAGTACTCCCCGGCGCACCAGCGCACCAGGTCGATCAGGTGCGAGCCGTACCCGACGATGGAGGACGGGATCAGGGTACCGAAGTCCGCACCCTGCGGAACCTGCCGCAGCGGAAAGTTCGGGTCGAGGAACTGCGAGTTCTGCTCCAGGCCGTGCACGTGGAAGATCTCGCCGAGCGTGCCGTCTTTGATCCAGGCCTGAATCTGCCGGATGGCCGGGGAGTAGCGGAACGTGAACCCCAGCTTGGTGCGCACGCCCGCCCGTTCGGCCTCGCGGGCCGCCATGAACGCGTCGGCCGCGTCGTGCGCGAGGGGTTTTTCGGAGAGCACGTGCTTGCCCGCGCGGATAGCGTCCAGGCTCAGGGGCAGGTGCGTGTCGGTGGGCGTGCAGACGTCCACCATCTGCACGTCCGGGTCGCGCAGCATCTCGCGGTGATCGGTATACACCCGCTCAATGCCGAACTTCTCGGCCATGGCTCGGGCGCGCTCTTCGACGGTGTCGCAGATCGCCACGAGTCGCGCGCGGTCATAGGCGTGATAGCCGGGCAGGTGGGCGGATTCCGCCCAGGCGTGCGCGCCGATCACGCCGACCCCGAGTCGCGGGCCGCTCATGGCAGCGCCTTGCCGAGACTCTGGACGTACCCCTCGAGTTCCTCGAAGTTCTGGAAGCCCAGCGGGCGCTGGCCGTCCTCGATCTCGTAGATCATCTCGCAGAGTTTCGCGTTCAGGCGCGAGTCCGCTCCGGCCTGCTCGGCGTAGGCGACCAGTTTGCCGTTCGAGGACCGCACCTCGGAGGGGCGGTTGCGGTACACGATGTCCCACCAGATGCCCGAGCCTTTTTTCTTGAACTGGTGCGTGGCGGGTTTCTGGTCTTTTTTCAGTAGCCAGATGGCGTGCTGGATGTTGTCGAGCAACTTGCGGGTCTCGTCGGGCGTGCGCGGTTTGTAGTTGGCAGGGTCGAAAAAGTCGAAGGCCTCGACGGTGATGCCGTTCGCCTCGGCGATCTCCAGCGCCTCACGGACGACGGCGCCCGCCACCCGGGCGTAACGTTCCACACCGAGCGTCTCGGTGACCGGCGCGTCGGCCAGGGCGCTGAAGACCACCTGGGCGCTGTAGACTTCCTTGGCCCAGATCTGTCCCCAGATATTGTCGCTGAGTTGCACCTCGGTCAGCGCGCCGAGCGCCGCGGCGAGTTCCGTCAGGCGCGGCGTGCGCTCACCGGTCATCTCGCCCAGCTGGATCGGCCCCTCGTGCACGAACTCGATATAGCCAGGATCGACGAGCGCGCCGCCGTAGTTGGGGATCGAGCCCATCACGCGCTCGGCGCCGCCCAGCCCGGCAGCCTGCAGGCGCGCGATCAGGTCGGGTTCGTTGAAGCCGTTCTGGAAGGACACCACGAACGTCTCCGGCCCGAAGTGCGGGAGGACGCTCTCCAGGGCCTCGACGGCATGCTGGGATTTCGTGGCGATCAGCACGGCTTCCAGCGGGCCCTGCAGTTCGTGGGGGTGCAGGGCCTTCACGGTAAAGTGCCGTTCGCCACGCACGCCGTCCACGCGCAGACCATGTTGTTTCAGGGCGTCGATGTGCTCGGCCCAGCGGTCGACGAGGGTCACGTCATGACCGGCCTGCGTCATCCAGGCGCCGGCGAGTCCGCCGATGGCGCCCGCGCCAACAATCGTGATCTTCATGGGTTCTCCTTATGGATCAGGGGCGGGGATCAAGCGCGTCGCGCAGTCCATCCCCGAGAAAATTCACGGCCAGGACTGTGATCAGGATCATCAAGCCGGGGAAGACTGCCAGCCACGGAGCGTTCTGCAGCCACTGGCTGGCGTAGTTCAGGAGGTTGCCCCAGGTGGGCGTGGGAGGCTGGACGCCCAGACCCAGGAAGGACAGGGCGGACTCGAGCATGATTCCGCTGCCCACCGCGAGGGTGGTCGCGACGATGATCGGCCCGAGTGCGTTGGGGAGCATGTGGCGGAACATGATGCGGTTGTTGCTGCCGCCCAGGGCGCGGGAGGCTTCCACGAACTCGCGTTCGCGCAGGCTCAGGAACTGCCCGCGAACCAGGCGGGCCGTCCCCATCCAGCCCAGCACGCCGATGATCCCGACCAGCAGCGGCACGGTGGGACGCAGCATGCCCGAGAGCAGGATCACCAGTGGCAGCAGCGGAATGCACAGGACCATGTCGGTCAGGCGCATCAGGAGGTTGTCAATCACGCCGCGGTAGTACCCGGCGAGCGCGCCGATCAGGGTGCCGAGCAGCGTGGCGAGCAGCGCGCTGGCCAGACCGACGGCCAGCGATACCCGCGCGCCGTACAGGACACGGGTGAAGGCGTCACGGCCGAGCTGGTCGGTGCCCATCAGGTGCGCCGGGCTGGGCGGCTGTGGCTCCCCCATGATGGTGAGGTCCTGCTCGTCGAAGCTGTAGGGAGCGATCTGCGGCGCGAACAGCGCCAGCAGGCCGAGCAGGCACAGCACCACGAGGCCCGTCACAGCCAGGCGGTGGCGCAGGAAGCGGCGCAGGAACAGGCGCCAGGGGCTGTCGGCCAGGGGAGTGCGGGCAGGCAGGGCGGGATTACTCATAGCGGATCCGGGGGTCGACGGCGGCGTAGGCCAGGTCGGCGAGGAGATTGCTGATGACCAGGGCGAACGAACCGGCCATCATCAGGGCCATCAGGACCGGGTAGTCGCGGCCGTTCATGCTCTCGATGAAGAGGCGCCCGATGCCGGGCCAGGCGAAGATGGTCTCGGTGATCACCGCGCCTGACAGGATGGTCGCGAAGTCGAGCGCCACGACCGTGATGATCGGGATGAGCGCGTTGCGCAGGGCGTGGCGGTACACGACCCGCCCTGCGGTCAGGCCCTTGGCGCGGGCGGTGCGGACATAGTCCTGCCCAAGCACCTCGACCATGCTCGAGCGCATGTAGCGGCTCCAGCCGGCCACGGACGCGAAGGCCAGGATGAACGCGGGCAGGATCAGGTGGTGCAGCAGATCCAGCACCGAGTTGCTCCCGATGGTCTGGATACCGGCCGAGGGCAGCACGCGCCACTGCACGGCGAAGAGCAGCTGCAGCATCAGCGCCAGCCAGAACACCGGCATGCTCACTCCCAGGAAGGACAGGAAGGTGATGAGGTAGTCCACGCCGCTGTAACGGCGTACGGCGCTCACGATCCCAAGGGGCAGGGCGATGAGCAGGGACAGCACGAAGCTGGTGCCGCCCAGGATCAGGGTCGGGCCGAGCCGCTCGAGAATCTCCTGCGAAACGGGCCGGGCAGTGCGGATGGAGTAGCCCCACTCGCCAGTGAAGAACGCCGTGACCCACGATACGTACTGCACTGGCAGGGGCTGATCGAGTCCGAAGGCGACGCGCATCTGCGCGAGCGCCTCGGGACTCACCGAGGGGTTGTCGGCGTACACGTCCAGCGGACCGCCGGGTGCGAGGTGCAGCACCCCGAACAGCAGCAGCGACACGCCGAGCAGCAGGGGCAGCGTTCCGAGCAGTCGTTTCAGAAGGTGGGCAGCGTTCATTCGGACCTCGCAGCGCGTGGGGCGGTCACCGTTACTTCAGGTACCAGCCGCTGGTATTCACGAAATTGGTCATGTTCGTCGGGTTGGGCACGAATCCCCCGAGTTTTTCCGTGACGGCGATCATGGACGGGTTGCTGGTGATCGGAATGCTGGGCAGGTCCGTCATCAGTGCCGTCTGGAATTCCCGCAGGGCAGCCGTGCGCTGCGTGGGGTCCAGGGTGCTCTCGGCGCGGGTCAGGAGCGTGTCGATGCGGGGATTTGAGTACCCCTGCCCGTTGTTGACACCTTTGCTGCCGAAGAACACGCTGTAGGTCGGGTCGGCGGAAGTGATCCAGCCGCCGTAGAACAGGTCGTAATTGCCCTTGTAACGTGCGTCGCGGAAGGCCACGCCGGACTTGTTGTCGGGCTGGAGCTCGATGCCGGCCTGTTTGAGGGAGGCGATGATGACCTGCTGGGCGTCCTCGTCAGTGGAGCGTCCGGCCTGCGCCATGATCTTGAAGCTCATGCGTTTGCCGTCCTTGACGCGGATGCCGTCAGGACCGGGTTTCCAGCCGGCGGCGTCGAGTAACTGTTTGGCGCGCGTGAGGTTGTAATCGTATTTCGGCACGGCCGGGTTGGTATACGAGAAGACCGGTACAACCACGCTGTTGATCGGCGTGGGATAGCCTCCCAGCGCCTTGCTGACGGCGGATTTGTTGATGGCGTAGGCGAAGGCCTTGCGCACGTTGGGGTCTTTGAAGGCATCGACCGTTTTGAGATTGAAGTCCAGGTGCTGCCAGCTCAGGACGTTGTTCTTCACGATGCGCATGCCGGGCACGCCGTCGAGCTGCTTGACCTGCGAGTAGGGAATGCCGTAGGCGAGTTGCACCTCGCCGGTGCGTAGCTGCGTGACAAGGGTATTGCTGTCCGGAATGATCTTGAAGATCATACCGTCGAGGTAGGGCAGTTGGACGCCCTTGCTGTCCTTGCGCCAGTAATAGGGGTTGCGTTCCAGAATCACGTACTGGCCGCGGCGGAATTCCTTGACCCGGAACGGGCCAGTGCCCAGCGGTTTCTCGTTGTATGTGTCGGTGTTCAGGTCCTTGCCGTCGAGCGCATGCTTGGGCAGGATGCCGAAGGTGAACAGGGTGCTCATGAAATCCGGCGCGACGCGCTTGTAGTTCACGACCACGGTGGTGGCGTTGGGCGTGTCGATGGAGGTGATGTCCTCTGTGCCGTCCTTGCTTTCCGCGATGAATTTGGGGTTCTTGACGGCTTCCCAGGTGAATTTTACGTCGGCGGAGGTCAGGGGCTGCCCGTCGGACCATTTGGCGCCGGGGCGCAGGCGGTAGGTGACGGTCATGCTCTTGCCGTCGGCGGCGACCTTGATGCCACCGTTGCGGACGGTGGGGACCTGCGTGGCGAGCACCGGAACGTAGTTGGCCTTGGCATCCGGGGCAACCAATCCTTCGACTACGGCGGCCTGTACGTCACCCAGAAAGCCTGTGGAATACACGTTGAGGGTGTCGATGTCGTAGCCGAGGCCGACGGTGAGGGTGCCGCCACGCTGCTGAGCCGCCGCCATTCCGCCTAGCAGAATGAATGCGGCGCCGGCGAGGCGCAAGGCATTTCGGGATGCGGAATGGTTGAAACGGGGATTCCGGGCCATGATGTAACCTCCATGAGTGGGGTAGTGATTCATCTCCTCTGGGCCGATCTGATCTGTCTGAACGATTCCGATTGTAAGAACCCGCGAAAGGGAAAGTCAACCTCAGTGGGCTAGATCGTTTCGTAGAGCGGAATGGACTGAGTCCAAAGCTATTCCACAATGCGGAATCTAGAGTACGCTGGTCATGGAGGTCTCAATGCCCACACAAGACATGACCCTGCAGGACCAGGAACTCGGCCAGCGCCTCACCGCCCTCACCATCGGCATGGATCAACTCGAGCGCCGCCTCTCCCGCGGGCACGGCGTCCTCGACAGCGAGGGCCTGGTGCCCATCTACCTCGGCCAGGACCTCGTCCCAGCTCCCACCTACCAAGACTGGGAAGAAGTCCACAGCGAGCTCGCGGCCCTCGATCAGGCCACCCGGCACATCGCCCCCAGCCCACGCCGCGCCTTCCTGGAAGACATGCTGCGCTCCCTGCGAACCGCCGCCCGCCTCTTCGAGGGAGAAGAACTCAGCTTCAAGGAAAAACTCGAGCAGCTCGTCGGCGTGCCCGCCGAACCGGTCAGTGAAGACGTCATCCAGGACCTCCAGGGCCGCATCGACACCCTGCTCCACGACGCTGGCTACCGCAGCGGAACCCTCGCCGAACGCGTCCACCGCTGGGAAGCCGACGGCGCCATCGCGTCAGCTGATCTCAGCACCACCTTCCGCGCCCTGATGAACGAAGCGCAGCGGCGTACCGACGCACTGATCTACCCCACCGGCGACTACACCATGGCCCTGAACGAGGTGCGAGGCGTCCCCTTCACCGCCCGCTGCAACTTCAACGCCGGACAGATGGACCTCAACGTCGATCTGAACTTCACCCGCTCCGCCCTCAAGCACCTCGTCTGCCACGAAGTCTTCCCCGGCCACTCCACGCAACTGCTCTACACCCGCGCCGCCGCCGAACGCGGCGAAAGCACACCCGACGTGCTGCTCTGCACTGCCAACGCCGTCACCGGCTGCGTGCAAGAAGGCATCGGCGACCAGGGCGTGCACCTGATCGACTGGGTTGAAGACACCAACGACGCCATTCACATGACGCTGCGGCGACTGCGGTCCGCGAGCGCCACCAGCGCCGCGTGGTACCAGATGGGGGCCGGCTGGAGTGAAGACCGCGTCCGCGCGTTCCTGCGAGACACCAGTTACGGGCAGCCCGTCTGGATCGATGGCCGCATCCGGTTCGCCTCGTACAGCTTCCGTGGGCCGTTCATCGCCTCCTACTGGCACGGTGACGAGGCTGTGCGGACGGTTCGTGAACGCATCCACCCTGACCAGCGGGCCGCCTTCATCGATACCCTCTACGGTCAGATGCACTCACCCCGGAGCCTCATGATGTTCCAAGCTTGAGGTAGCCACCACATGAGTGAAAACGTCCAGAGCATCGAACGGGCCCTGACCCTGATCAACACCATCGTGGACGCCCAACGTCCACTGAGCATCGCGGAACTCTCCCAGGCCGCCGGCCTCGCACCCAGCACCATCCACCGCATCATCCAGACCCTGGCCGCCAACGGCTACATTCACCAGGATCTCAACAGCAAACGGTACGACATCGGCCCGGAAATCGTCGAGATCAGCCGCTCCCTCTACCTGCGTTACGACCTTGTCCGGCGCGTCCGGCCCTACCTTCAAGACCTCGTTGACCTCACCGGGGAAACCGCGCATCTGGCCGAACTGTATGGCACCAGCGCCATGTACCTCAGCCAACTCGAACCGCTCAGCATGGTCCGCATGTTTACCACTCCCGGCTCCATCGCGCCGCTGTACTGCAGTGACGTAGGCAAACTCTTCCTGGCTGACCTGCCCCCCGCGCGGATCGCCGACATCATCCAGAAGACCGGCCTGCGCCCCCGTACACCCCACACCATCACCAGTCCCGAGCACCTCGACGTGGCCCTGCAAGTGGTCCGGGAACAGGGCTACGCCGAAGACGACGAGGAACGCGAGATCGGCGTGCGCTGCGTCTCCGCGCCCATCCTCAACGGCGCGGGCAAGGTCATCGCCGCGATCGGCATCGCCGGCTCCAGCGGCCGCCTCATCAAAGAGCGCGTACCGGACCTGGCCGCCGTTGTTCTGCAGGTCGCCCAGCGCGCCGCCACCGAACTCATCCTGCAACCCCGCGACGAGGCCCACGCCCCATGACCCAACCCGCCCGCCTCGAGATCAGCCGGGCCGAACACGCCCAGCGCCGTGAGCGGCTCGCGCAGCGCCTCCAGGAAAACGGCCTGAACCGCATCTGCGTGTTCGGCCCAGTGCGCGTCGCGTACCTCACCGGCTTCCACTTCGCCGCGACCGAACGGCCCGTCGCGCTGGTCATCACTGACGCCGGCGACGTCACCACGCTCCTCCCGGCACTGGAGGCCGAGCATTTCGCCCACCAGTGCCCGGACCTGCCCGCCCCCCTGACCTACCCCGAGTACCCAGGCGGCGGCAGCGGCCGGCACCCTCTGACCGTCCTGGCCGACCACCTGCGCGCAGCGCCGCAAGGACGCTTGGCCGCCGATCACGACGGATATGAGCACCGCTGGGGCTACCGCGGACCGGCTCTGTCGAGCCTGCTCAGCCAGCCTGTCCATGACGGACTCGCCCTGATCGACGACCTGCGCATCATCAAGAGCCCGGCCGAGATTGCCCTGATCCGCGAGGCCTGCCGCTGGGGCGACCACGCCCACCGACTGATGCAAGGCGCCATCACCACCGGCGTCAACGAACTCATGGTCTCCCACACCGCCAGCCTCCAGGCCACCCGCGACCTGCTGGAGACGCTCGGCGACCGCTACGTGCCCAAAGCCCGTGAAGGCCTGCCCGCCAACACCATGTTCATCAGCGGTGCCAACACGGCACACCCGCACGGCCTGCACCGTAACGCCGGAGTTCAGGAGGGCGACGTGCTCGTCACAGGCGCGTACGGCGTCGTGGGCGGGTACGAAAGCGAACTGGAACGCACCATGCACGTCGGCGACCCCACGCCCGACTTCGAACGGTACTTCTCCGCCATGCTCGGCGCGCAGGACGCCGGTCTGGCCGCTCTGCGTGCCGGACGCGCCTGCGCAGAGGTGGAAGCCGACGTCCGCGCCTTTATCGAAGACCTCGGTCTGACCCACCTGATCCGCCACCACACCGGGCATGCGTTCGGCCTGGAAGGTCACGAACACCCGTTCCTGGACCTCGATGATCACACCGTCATCGAGCCCGGCATGATCTTCTCCATCGAGCCCGGCCTGTACGTGCCCGGCCTGGCCGGATTCCGGCACTCCGATACGGTGCTCGTCACCACTGACGGCGCCGAGCGGCTCAGCCTGTACCCCCGCGACCTACCCAGCCTGTTGATTGAACCTCTGCCCGCAGGGATGTCCTGATTGTCGAACCCACCTGACGTGATCGACGACGAGCGGATGGAATGGCTCCGCCGGGATCTGCGACTGCTCGTCCGCAACTTCTGGAGCACCCTCCGGGACCGCCGGAACCGCGGACGCTTCGACGAGATCATCCGGGGCGCTCTCCGCTGAGGGAAGTGCTTTCAGAAAGAGGCGCACGGGCGTCGGAAGCCCGCGTCTGACCTGCGCCAGCAGCGCAGAATGGGGCGGTGAGTGAACTGTATTTTCTCGGTCTGGGCGGCACGGACGAGGTCGGAGCCAGCTCCTACCTCCCTGTCACGTCAGATGCTGGACGCCCTGCTGCAGGTGAAGCCCTTCAGACACCGGGCGATACCCATCCAGATCATTGGTCGGACGCAATGATCGGAGGAGTCAACGGAACGCCAACAGAAGATCGCCCCAGTCAACGGCAGTGACGCTATATCGGGATGGCCCGCACTTTCCCGTTCACCTTAGGTCAACCCTGTTCGCCGTGAACCGAGGCTCTGCGGAGCAGGGTCCAACCCCCGGGATAGATCAGGCGTTCCCTTTACACGGGGGTGGCCGGGATGGTTACACTCGAACATGAAGTTATTCACGTTCGGAGGGCTCTCGGTGTCCGGCGTGCCCTACCGGCGTGAGAAACCGCTGCTGCTCCTGACGTACCTCACGCTACAGGGACCGCAGGCCCGTCGTCACCTCGCCGACCTCTTCTGGCCGGACGCGGCCAATCCCATGAATTCCCTTGCGCAGCACCTGATCCGCCTGCGCCCACTGACCGGCGCCGTCGTGGAGACTGATCAGCAGGTCAGGGCGGACATCCCCTGCGACGCTCTGGAGTTCCGCGGGCACCTGCGTGCCGGCCGACTCGAGGAGGCGACCTCGCTGGTGACTGGGGCCTTCCTGCACGGCCTGCACCTCGACCTGCCGACCGAACTCGAGGAGTGGATTCTCGACACGCGTGACACCCTCGGGGCGGAACTGCGCGCCGCGCACCTGTCCCTCTCCGAACTCGCGCACGCCCGCGGGGAAACCAGCGAGGCCCTCGCCCAGGCCGACCGCGCTTACCACGCGCCCGGCGCGGCGCCCTGCCCTCCGGATGATCTGCTGCGCCTGTGGGCCATTGCCGGGCACACCGACCAGCCGCTCACCCTGGCCCTGCGGCGCGACGCGGCGGAACTGCAACTGCTCCTGGCGCCGCCCTCACCGCCCATCCCGACCGTGCGGCTGATCGGTCGGGACGCCGAACTCACAGCATTGGGCGCCCTGCGCGCCGGACAGACCGGCTGGGTGAGTGGCGGCGCCGGTCTCGGGAAGACGGCGCTGCTGCGCGCCCTCGCGACACGCGGCTGGCGGTACCTTCCCGCCCGTCCGGACACGCCGCTCGCCACCCTTGCGCCCCTGAGTTCCCGCCCTCTCCAGAACCTCTCGGACGCCGTGGAGCTTCTGCGTGACCCGCGCCTCAGATGCACGGTCGACGACTGGGACGCCCTGGACGACACCACCCGGCGCGCCCTGACCCTGACGACCCGGCACGCCGGCGGGGCCGCCCTCATCATCGCCTCGCAGAGCCTGCCGGCGTTCCCGCCCACACTTCACCTCCCACTGTCCGCGCTGAGTGAAGACGCTCTCGCGGAACATCCCGGCGCGTACACCGCCACCGGCGGTCACCCGGCGCTCCTCACAGCCTTCCTGCAGGGATCACCGACGGACCGTGGCCTCGACACCCACCTCGCGCAGCTGGGGCCCGACCTGCGCCGGTTATTCCTGACGCTGGCTGTGCAGGACGTGCCCGACCTGGGCGCCACTCGCGCCGCCATCGGGAACGACGCCGCTACCCTGGCCCACGCTCTCGACCGCCTCACCCACGAGGGCCTCACCCGCCCGGACGGCACCGTGCGCCCCATCGAACCGGCCCGCGCTCTCCTGACTGCAGAAGCCCACGAGGCGGCCCTCATCCACCTGCGCCTCGCCCGGCACCTGGACCCGGAGCGGGCCTGGCCGCACTGGCTGGCCGCGCGGCACCTCTGGGAACCGGCCGACGCGCCCGACTGCGCCGCCGCCGCCCATCAGCACGCTACCGGGCAACGCGCGCGTGGCGAGACCCTGGCGGCGGTCACCACCCTCGAACAGGCGCCCCCGGCCCCCGACGTGCTGCTCCTGCGCGGCTGGCTCCTGCTGGACCTGGGGCGCGCCCCGGAAAGCCTGAGAATCACGGGTGCGCTGCCACTGAGTGACGACGTCCGCGCCCTGCGGGCGAGTGCCCACCTGTACTGCGGGCAGCCGCGAGAGGCGCAGGCGCTCGCCACGCCCGTCGCCCCCGCCCTGAGCGCCGCGTACGCGCACGCCCAGTCCACCCTCGGGCACGCCGCCGACCGACTTGGTGACCTGGACGCCGCCGCCACCCATTACCGCGCGGCCGCGAACATCTGGCACATGCTGGGCGACGCCATGAGGTTCACCGAAGCGCAGGTGCACCTCACCACCCTGGACTGCCTCAGCCGCGGCGCGCCCCTCGAGCGCTTCACCGACCTGCACCGCGCCGCCGGTACTCCCGCCCTGCAGGGCACGGTTCTGCTCAACAGCGCCCACGTCCACCACCGCGCCGGCCTGCTCGACGAGGCACTCACTCTCGGTAAGGAAGCCGAAAGCTGCTACCGGATCACGGGTGATCAGGTGGGCCTCGCCAACGCCCTGAACACCCAGGCGGTCATCCATCACCTTCAAGACCGACCCGAGCGCGCCCGTCCCCATTACCGCGAAGCGCTGGATCTCGCCCGGCAGGCAGGGCACGTCAACCTGATCTCCCTGATCGCCTCGAACCTCGCCGAGATTGAAGGCCGCTTCGAGGACGCCCTCCAGATCATCACCTTCCTGCGGCAGGTCGGGCATCACGTCCAGGCTGAGCATCTCACGGAACAGATGCAGAACGTTCCAGACGGCCTGCATCCGCCCTGAACTGGTCACCGCCCGGTCACGCCCAGCCCACCAGACTCCCCGCGGAGGTCTACCATGAACCAAGCCCTGACCGCCGTCCTGATCGCCCTTCTGCTCAGCGTCGCCCGCGCCGCCATTCCCGTAGAGGAGATCTACCCAAGCCAGGTCGCGCCTGGGGGACTGATCGAAATCACCATTCCCCCACAACGGGATGTGATCTGCCGCCGGTCGGGTACGCCCTTGAGTGTCTGGATTGGCAGCCGACCCTACGCCCCCGCGTGCGAACCACTCGGTGCAGACTGGGTCCTGACCTTCCGGCTGCCCAAGCCACAACCTGAGACATCGCCCCCTGTCCGCGATCTCCGGCTGCCTCAGGAGGGACTGCAGGGCGTGGTGGTGCTGCCTGCAGGCGAACGCCTGACCGCCTCCACCGCTGCCACGGTGCGGAATCTGGCCATTCTGCCGCCCGGCGCTGGCGTGCTCGTCATCCAGAAGAACGGCAAGCGTGGCCTGTTCCCCTCCAACCGGCCTTTTAATCTATCGATCCTGTTCGCTCCGGGTTTCAGGGGAAGTAATCACAGCGCCGCCGTGAGTGATCAACTCAGACGGCTCGAAGAGAGCGTCCGTGACATTGACCTCAAGACGGTGTACCAGCCGTCAGTCGGAAAATTGTTCCCTGACGGTTCCCTGTGTGGGGATACCGTGGTGCAAGGTGGACAGCTGCCGGACGAAGTCAAAGCCGATCTGGGCATGCTGATCGAGCAGGCCGAACGGAAGTACGGCGGCAGCATCGTCGTCGCACCAGACACGGCCAAGCAGCCCCCCGGCGGCCAGGAGGGCCAGATGCTCCGGCGTACCGAGGGAGGCAACGAGTTGGCCTGGCAGGCCATCGGCTTAGCCCCCCTCGTGATCTCACAGCGCATTCGGCCCGTCACCGTCCACACCATCGACACGTTCGACGGCACAACGGACAACTACACGCACCAGACTCAACTGAACGGCTTGCCGTACACCATGCGGGGCCATGGCAGGGCCATCGACCAGCTCATCCGCACCGTCGCGCCAGTCACCTCCCGCTTCGAGTACACACCTGCCTGCGACGCAAAGGGGACCTGCCGCGTCGTTCAGATTATCGAAGGGCTGTGCCAGGCCGTTGCCGCGGTAAGGTCTCAAGCCCCCGTGATCGTCAACTTGAGTTTCGCCACACCCTACGACCACCCCATCCTGAGGCAGGCGGTGCAGGAGGCGCTGCAAGCAGGCGTCGCCGTGGTGACCGCTTACGGCAACAGCGACCGGTGTGCCCTGCGCGCCAGCAGCCTGCTCGATTACTGCAACGCCTACCCAGCCGACTGGACCACGACGATGGAAGAGAAGAAGTACCCAGGACGCCTGTACGCCGTTGGCGCATCCGAACAGGGCAACGCGACCCCGCAGAATTTTCAACGTGGTGAAGCCAGGTGGAGCAGGGAGAACGGTCAGGCCACGATCACGCAACACCGCATGAGCGTCGCCACGCAGCCCACAGTGCTCGCCCCGGCCTTCTTCTGGCTGACACCACCCGGCATGCAAGCTCAGGAATCTCCATCGCCGGGTGCCTACTGGGGCACCTCGTTTGCCGCGCCGCTGGTCACGGGCGCTCTTGTGCGCTGGGTACAGAGCGGACATCAAGGCTGGCCGACCCCGTCGCAACTTCAGTGCAGGGACGCGCGTCTCGATCTACGGCGCATCACCGACGCCTGCCCCTGATACCCAAGACCGCACATTCCTCACTTGAGACGGTGGCATCAGAACAGACTCTGACGCCACCGTGTAATCGGTCGCTACAGAACAGGCTACGTTCCCGGTCACGGTGCGGTCACGTGCCCCCTGCGAAGGTGCCCTCAGGCCGCGCGGACACCGCGGTCCAGGGGGAACAGATGACTGGGATCACGCCCACCGGAGGGGTCAGCCATGCTTGATGTGGCGATCACCCAGGAACTCGCCGACCTTCGCCCGCCCGCCTCACCCTTCCGGCTCAGCCGGCCGGAACGCGAGCGGCTCGTGCAGCGGTCCTTTCACGCGCTGTACCGCTGGTACACGGACCGGTCCCAGCGCACCCGGAACTGGAATCCGGACACGTCCTTCGACTGGCGCGCGTACCGCCGCACGCATAGCCCCACTGTCCTGCAGGTCCTGGAAGGGTTCTACGCTGTCGAGCAGTACGCGCCGGACTACACGTATGAACTCATCCGTCTGGTCCGGCAGGGATATGGCCGGTCGCAGTTCGTGCTGCGCTGGGGCAGCGAGGAGGAGAAGCACGCCGACCTGTGGCGCAACACGCTCCTGCACTCCGGGCAGCGGACGCCCGAGTGGATCGAGGCGTACACGGAGGAGTTGCGGGCGCGGGCGTGGCTGCTGAACTGGGACGAACCGATCCGGAACATCCTGTACACCGTCATTCAGGAACGCGCCACGCAACTGAACTACCTCAACCTCGCCGCGCTCGCCCGCGGGGAAGGCAAAGCGGGATTCGAGGCGGACCACGACCTGGAACTGGCGCGGATGGCCCAGACCATCGCCGTAGACGAAGCGGCTCACTTCGCGTTCTTTCTCGCCGGCGCGCAGCTGTTCCTCTATTACTTTCCCGAGGAGACCTGTGAAGCGCTGCTGGACGTCCTGAAACTCTTCCAGATGCCGGCGGCGGATCTCGTGCCGAACTATGAGGCGTTCACGGCGGCGCTGCACGACGCGGACCTGTTCGGTCGGCGTAAGTACGCCCGGGACGTGGTGCGGGTCGCTATTGACGCACTGGGCGTGGAGAGCCTCGCGGCGCTCGAGGCGGGCGTGCATGAGCGGCGCAACGTCCCCCAGGAGGACGGCACGCTGCGGTCCACGCAGGCCAACTTCGGTGTGCGCTTCGATGTGATCGAGTCGTCCCTGGACGGCATCTTCCGGCGGATCGGGGCATTCGAGCACCGCGTTGGCCTCGCAGATGTCGCCCCAACGCGGTTCGAGCGGGTGGTGTGGTGATCGGCACCTGTGACGGGTTCACGCTCAGCGTCGCGCGAACGCCCGCAGAACTGGACCTGGCGGCCGGCATCCGGTACCGGGCGTACCGCGCGACCGGCGCCCTGCCGGAATGCGCCTCCGCACGGTTCCTGGACGCGTTCGACCAGGCGCCCGATGCCCGCACGGTCCTCGTCTGGCACGGTGATCGCCCGGTCGCGGCCACCCGTACCCTGGTCTCCAGGGACACTGCTCGAACGGACCTGACGGCCGCCCTCGCGTTCGGGGACGTCATCCGTGAGGTGATCCCCCCGCAGGCCGTGGTGATCGAAGCGAACCGGTTCGTCGTGGACCCGGAGGTTGCGGGTATGAACCGGCGGGCCATCTGGCCGATGATCCGCGCAAACCTGATGCGCTGCGCCTTCGAGGAGGGCGACTACTTCGTGGCGGCGCTGCGCCCCGCGCACCTCGCGTTCTACGCCCGGGTGCTACGTCTCTCGGTCGCCTCGGAAGAGCGCGTGTATCCCGGCCTGCGCACTGGCATGCACCTGATGACGGCCGATCTGCACACGCAGGTGCCGCTCATCATGGCGGAATTCACTGCCCTGCAGGCCACGCACGCCGAGCAGTCTGCCCTGTTCGGGGAGGTGAGCTGTGTTCACCCTGACCACCCGCACGCGCGTCCAGGCCTCTGAGCGGGCTGTCGACTGGGACGCCTACGCACGCGAGTACGACCATCTGCTGCTGCAGAACCCGGCGTACCTGGACGTGCTGTCCCTCTTCGTGTCGGCCCTGCGGCGGTACCCGTCCCCACCCGGCGCGGCCGCCCTGGATATCGGTTCGGGCACCGGGAACCTCGCGGCTGTTCTCTCTCACGTCCGCCCTGACCTGCACTGGTTCCTGCTGGACCCTTCACCGGCGATGCAGCGCGCCGCCGCCCGGAAACTGACCGGCCGGACCGTGACGCCGCTCCACGCCGGGGCAGACGACGTCGATCTGACGGGCGTCCAGCCCCACCTCATCACGCTGATGCACAGCCTGTACACCCTCCCCGACCCGCAGGGCACGCTGCGCCGCTGCGCGCAGGCCCTCCCGCCGGGCGGCATGCTGATCCTCTGTGACATTGGCCGGCCCCTGAACGTCACCCGCTGGGCCGCGTACCTGGCCCACACGAGCGTGAAGCGCCAGGGCCTGCGGGCCACAGCCCGCCTGCTGCGCGCCACCGGGCAGGTCCGCGCGCAGAACCGCGCCATTCACGCCGCGCAGCGCGCCGGTTGCTACTGGCTACACAGTCCCGCCGAACTTCGCGGGGCCGTGCAGGCCGCGGGCCTGGACGTGCTCGAACAGCGACTCGCGTACCGCGGAAACAGTGATTTCCTGATTGCCACGCGATCGGTTGAGGCAGGTCGGCCGTGACCTGGGGCGCCTGCAACGTCCTGGCATTCATCGCCTGCTTCGGCACGTTCACCTGGGCAATGCAGGGTGGGCTGTTCCGGAAGACCAGCCACGCGTCACCGGGCCTGACCCTCATCCGTGTCCTGGGTGCCCTCAGCATGGCAGTGCATCTACTGACGCTTATTCTGGCCCGTCATTCGAACGATCTGCACGCCGCCGCAGGGTTCGTCGTGTACATGAGCGCCCTGACCCTGTTCGCGTGGGCCGCGCGGACCATCTGGCGGCGGCGGCTCACGCTGGCCTTCGCCGAGGACGAACCCGCCCACCTCGAGACGTGCGGGCCCTACCGGTGGATCCGGCATCCCTTCTATGCGGCCTACCTGCTGGGCTGGCTGGCCGGCGTCCTCGCAACCGGTCAACCAGCGCTGCTGGCGACCGTGCTGGCCATGGGAGCCCTGTACGTCCACGCCGCCCGGCAGGAAGAGGGCAAGTTCGCCCGCAGCGCCCTGAACGGCGCCTACACCTCATACCGGCAGCGTACCGGCATGTTCATCCCGAACCTCTGGCCACGCAAAGGAGCGCACCCATGAACGAACGGGCCCTGACCGACCTCGGCATTGACCCCGCTACTCTCAGCGCGCAGGACGTCATGGAGCGCCTCGACGCGCGGGTGGAACAACTCGTCCGCGACATGCAGGGCCGGCCGTTCTTCCAGGACGTCATGGGTGACCGCCTGCCCCCACCGGTCCTGCGGAATGTGCTTCGGGAAGTGTACCTGGACATCGCCCTGTACCAGGAGCACATCATCGAGGCGTCCATCGCCCTGATCGGCCAGTTGCCCAGGAGTCTCGACGTACGGCTGATCGAGGAACTCCTGCATCACCAGGCCGAGGAATTCGATCACGGGGAGATGGCGGTACGCGACTATGTCGGCCTGGGCGGCGACGAGGCGCTCGCGCGCGGACGGCGGATGACACCGGCCGCGTTCGGGATCGCCGCGCTGCGCCGCATGATGGTGCACACCCGCGACTGGCCAGCGTGGCTCGGGAGCCTGTACGTCGTGGAGTGCAGTACCCCCATCCTGACCGGGTTCGTGAAGGATCATTTCCGGACGCAGGGTGTCCCTGGGAGGGGACTGGAGTTCATCGACCACCATGCCACGGCTGACCTGGAGCATGCGGCGCTGCTCCGGAACGTCCTTCTTGAGATCGCCCAGGCCGTACCGGACGCACGCGAGGGCATGCTGTACGGCCCGGAGTACTACCTGCAGCTGTACCCCGGCGTGTCCTGGGAGGCCGCCTACCGGCGGGCGCTGCGGGCCACGCCAGAGGTGGGCGCGCGTGAACTGGCGTGAACTGCCCCTGCTCGGCCAGGGCCTCCTGGCCGAGGGGGACGACTGGCAGGTGCATCTGGTGCGGCCGGGCGAGCCGCTGTTCACCGCCATCCTCCATGGGCGGCAGGCGGTCAGCGGCGGCCCGGTCACGGACGACATCGACCGGCACTCCACCCACTACGCCCTCACGCAGGGGGGGACGCTGCAGGTCTGGTTCCGGGTGACCCGCGCCCATCAGGGCCCCCTCGACTGCGAGGACGCCTACCCCCCGGACCTCATCCGGGCGTTCCGGCCGGTGCTGGCTTCCACCAGCCGCCTGGGCCGCCAGCCCGGACCGGGCCGCAATCATCTCGTCACCCTCGCCATGCGGTGCGGATGGGCGCACCAGTTGAGCCAGGGCGCGGAGGTTGACCTGATCAACGCCCGCGCGACGCTTGCGCCGCTCTACACGCGTCTGCAGTATCCGCCTCTACCGGGCTGGTCGTTCACGCATCCACGCACTGGCGCCCTTCACGACGTGCGCGCGCTGGCTCCGGCCTGCGATGTCCGCGGCAGCTGGGGCGACGTGTTCGCGGACGTTCCTGTCACGCAGGCTGCGCCGCACCGTGCGCGCCTCGCGGCGGCCGGTCGACTGGTCGGTGCGTGGTGAGTGCGAGCATCCTTCTGCTGTACAGTTCCGCGCGCGGTCAGACGCGGCGGGTCTGCCACACGCTCACCGCCTCTCACCCTGACATCGAACTCGTGGAACTGACCCCCGACCCTCCCGCCTGGCCCGGCCGGTACGAGGCGGTGCTGTTCGCTTCCCCGACGTACGGGCAGGGCGGTCTGCATCACGTCTGGACGACCCACCTCCCTCAGCTCGTTGAGGCATTCACGCCGTCACCTCCGCGTCTGGGTGGCCTGCTGGTCCTGGGTGACCAGCGGTATCACGCCCGCACGTTCGCCGGGGCGGTGACGGCCTTCAAGCCGTACCTGCAAGGCACGGCGCTGGCTCCGCTGCTGGACCGGATCTGCGTGCTCGACCCACGGCAGGACAGGGCGTGGGAACAGCGCTGCGCATCCTGGGTCGAAGCCATCATTCAGGACTCCAGAGGAGCAACGTATGACCACGATCGATTCGACCGTTCAGCTCGCAGATGAGGTGCTGGCCCTGTTCGAGGCGCAGCGGGACTGGGACGCCGCCAACCGGTTGTGGCCAGCCCTGTGGTCCTGGCGTCTCACCGATCCGCTGGGCTGGCCTGACCGCGTCACGGAACTGCGCGCACATCCCCTGCTCGCGCACCTGCACGCCTGCCCATTCACGCACCGCGCCTTTCACAAACCCCGCGGGTACGCCGGGGACGCCGTGATGCTCGACCACATGTACGGCCTGACCCTGGCCTTCCCCCACCCGGCCTCGCCCGGGGGACGGTTGTACGCCTACACCACCAACAGTCCCGCCGCTCAGGCCGTCCGGGCGAGGCGCTCACGTCTGGCAGCCCTGATCGACCGGGCCGCGGCGCGGCGGCCGGACGCCCGCATCGTCGCCCTGGCCGCCGGACACGGACGGGAACTGGGGCAGTCCGAAGCGGTCCGCCGCGGCCAGCCGATCACGTTTGTGGCCGTGGATCAGGATCCGGAGAGCCTGGGTGAACTGGGCCGCAGCTACCCGGACGTGCGGGTCGAACCCGTCACCGGCAACATCCAGGACGTGATCACCGGTGACCTCACCTTCGACGCGGACGTCGTGTACGCCGCCGGGCTGTTCGACTACCTGCCGGACTCGGCGGCGCGGCGGCTCACGACCCGCATGGCGCAGATGCTCCGCCCGGGCGGGGAGATGCTGGTCGCGAACTTCGTGCCGGACTGCCCGGACATCGGTTTCATGGAGGCCTGCATGGACTGGCGGCTGATCACCCGCACCGAGGAGCAGGTGCGGGCCCTGTTCGTGGACGTTCCGGAACCGGACCGGGTCGTCACGGATCAGGACGGCTACGGCACCGTCACCTACGGCCTGTGGAGCCGGCCCACCTGATCGCTATGACTTCCCCAGCCTTCTCTCCCGGATGTGGGCAGTGTCGAGTAGAGCACCCGACCTGATCAGTCTCAGGCCCGAACGGTCAGCCTGAGACCCTGAATCTCATCGTTCAGCCCAGCAGTGGCCGGGGTTGCAGCCGGGGATCCGGGGGCAACCACAGCGGCGCGCGGTCCTCGATCACCAGCCGACTCCCCCCGCCCCCCGTCAGGTCCAGTCGGCCGAACTCCGGCCCGTGCCGCGTGCGCCACTGTCCCTCCTCGAACGTCACGCGGATCAACCCGCTGTCCAGCAGGCGGTGCACGGTCGGCGTGAGCGCCACCCCGTTATGCACGTGATCCGCGCCACCCGACGCCACGCTCCGCAGGTGCGCGGCGTCCAGCAGTCCCCCACTCAGGTCCACCGGGGCCTGCCAGCCCGTCACCGCGCACCGCCAGCGGTACGCGGCCAGCACCTGCGCCCGGAACGACCGGTCCCGCACCGCCCGCTCCACCAGCACCCGGCGGCGCTCCGCGTCCTCCCCGTCCAACGCGGTCCACGCGGCACTCGGGGTCAGGCCCAGCAGCCCGGCCGCCGCGAAGATCCGCGCGGCGTCCGCCTCCGTGACCGGCCGAACCGAGAGACCGTTCTGCCGGACGCCGCGTTCCCGGAGGGGGAACGCGCCCAGCCACGCCTCCATCACCACGCCGCCCTCCTCCTGCTTCACGGGGCGGGGCAGCGGCACGACGGGACTGTCGTACGTGAGGACCCACAGGCCCTGGCCCGCCGGTTCCGGCGGGCGCGTGACGACCGTCCACCCGATGTACGCCTGCAGGCCCCGGCCGCTCCCGGCGCGGCGGGACTCGTACAGGATCACCACGGTCGGCTCCCCGGCCATCAGGGGCGCCAGGGCGGCGTTGTAGCGGGCGGGGTAGGTGTAGTGGCGTTCGCTGTCGTCGTACGTCTGCTGACCGGCCTGGGAGACCAGGATCACGTAGTGCATGGGGGGTTGCTCCTCGTCGGCCAGGTTACCCGGGGAGCAGTGCACGGGTGACCGCACCTGCCGGCATTGGGCCTCCACGCACCAAGGGCCCCCTCCTGGAGCGCTAGGATGCGCGGGATGCCGCCCACCCTGCGCCTCGACCGGGGCACACTCGTCATGACGGACGCGCCCGCGTCCGTCCGTGATCACTTCACCTGGGATGACCGCAGCCAGTCCTGGCGGGCCCCCGGGCACGCCTACCGCGATGTGGTCGAAGCCCTGCGCGCCGCCGGGATCCCCTTCAAGGACAGCGCCGCGGCGTTCGAGCCGCTGGTGCTGGGCTTCGCGCGGGAGGTCACGCCGTACGCGCATCAGACGCGCGCCCTGAACGCCTGGAAACGCGCCGGTCGCCGCGGCGTGGTCGTCCTCCCCACCGGCGCCGGGAAGACCCTGGTCGCGCAGCTGGCGCTGCGGGACACGCCCCGCAGCGCCCTGATCTGCGTCCCCACCCTGGACCTGCTGCACCAGTGGTACGCGGGCCTGCTCGCGGCGTTCCCGGACACCCCGGTCGGGCTGCTGGGGGGCGGCAGTCACGACGAGGCGCCGCTGCTGGTGAGTACCTACGATTCCGCCGCGATTCACGCGGAGTCCCTGGCAGGGCGGTACGCCCTGCAGATCTTCGACGAGGCGCACCACCTGCCCAGTGACTTCACGCGGGTGATCGCGGAGATGGGCCTCGCCCCGTACCGCCTGGGGTTGACGGCCACGCCGAAACGCAGTGACGGGCGGGAGCGGGATCTCGACCGGCTGGTCGGGCCGGTGGTGTACGAGGTCGCCCCGGGCGACCTCGCGGGGGACACGCTCGCCGCGTACCGCGAGGTCGTGATCCGCGTGCGGCTCAGTCCGAACGAACAACAGAAGTACGCGGAGTTGATCGCGCTGCGCAACGACTTCCTGCGGCTGAACGGCATCCGGCTGGTGTCCCTGGACGGCTGGAAGAAGTTCATCCTGGCGAGCGGCACGCCGCACGGCCGGCGGGCCATGCTGGCCCACCGGGAAGCGAAATCCATGGCGTACGGGACCGAGGGGAAACTGCGGGTACTCGAGGAGATCCTCGCGAACCACCCGCAGGACCGGACGCTGATCTTCACGGACGACAACGCGACCGTGTACCGCGTCAGCCGGGAGTTCCTGATCCCGGCGATCACGCACAAGACCCCCATCAAGGAGCGCCACGCCCTGCTGGAGAAGTTCCGCAGTGGCGAGTACCGGATTCTGGTGGCGAGCCGGGTGCTGAACGAGGGCGTGGACGTCCCCGAGGCGAGCGTGGCCGTGGTCCTGTCGGGCACCGCGACGGAACGGGAGCACATCCAGCGGCTCGGGCGGATCCTGCGCCGCGCGGAGGGGAAGGTGGCGGTGCTGTACGAGGTGATCACGGAAGGCACGAGCGAGGAGCGCGTCAGTCAGCAGCGCCGCGGGCAGTGGCAACCCGGCCAGGGGCGCGCCCCATCGAGTTTCGAGGATCTGAATGCTCCCGAATGACCTGCTGCTGTTCCGGGTGAAGGCGGGGCTCGTGGAGCCCCGCCGCCTGAAGCCCACCACCCTGAACCTCACGCTGGCCGAAACCCTGATCGGGACCTTCGAGGCGAACGTCGGGAAGCGCCGCTTCGAACTGGACGAGGATCTCCGCGTCCTGGAGGCCGGTCGGCAGGACTTCAAGGTGCTGCGTGGCCTGGCGCACCTGCTCTCCAACATGGGGACGTTCGAGGCGGGGAGCGGGCTGGACCCGGTCCTGGCGCGGGAGCGGGTGTTCACGCTGGCGCAGGAGGTGGTGCCGAGCCGGCGCCACGCGGCGGCGGTCCTGGAACAGGCGGCGCGGTCCCTCAGTACGGAGGGGGAGGTGTCCGGCGAGGCCCTGCAGGCCTCGCTGTACGCGGATCTGCCGGATCAGCAGACGCTGGTGGCGTTCGAGCCGCCCGCGCCGCTGGAACTCATTCACCGCTACGACCTCGCGCAGGCGCAGGGTCAGCTGTACCGGGCGACGGAACTGGTGATCACCGCACGCCGGAACGAACCGGCGCGCTACAAGCAACTCCTGAAGTACCTGAAGTTCTTCGGGCTGATGGCGACGGTGGAGGGGGACGCGTCGTACGGGTTCTCGCTGACACTGGACGGCCCGGCGAGCCTGTTCTCACCCACCACCCGGTATGGGCTGGGCATGGCGAAGTTGCTGCCGGCGCTGCTGCACGTGACGAAGTGGGACCTGAGCGCGACCCTGAAGCCCAGGAAGGATCTCGCGTGGGTGGATCCGGGGGATACGGAGTGGTCGTTCCAGGTGACGAGCGAGGACGGGTACGTGAGTCACTACGCGCCGCCCCCGGAGTACGACAGCGCGCTGGAGGGTGGCTTCTCGGAACGATTCGCGAAACTCGACACGCCCTGGACGCTCGAACGCGAGGTGGATCTGGTGCCGGTCCCAGGGGGCGTGATCCTCCCGGACTTCCGTCTCGTTAACGGCGACCGGAGTGTGCTGGTGGAGATCGTGGGCTACTGGCGCCCGGAGTACCTGCGTAAGAAGTTCGACCTGCTGCGGAAAGCGGGGCGGATGGACGTGATCGTGTGCGTCAGTGAGCGGCTGAACCTGGAGCGGGCGGGCGTGGACCCCAGCGATTTTGGGGAGCGGCTGGTGTGGTTCAAGGGCGTGCTGAACCCGAAGGACGTGCTGGCACTGGCCGAGAAGTACGCGGTCGCAGGCGCTTGAAGGAGAGGTGCGAGGCGCACCCGAATCAAACCTCCTGTCAAAGTCCCCCTGATTCTTGGACCTGTGCCCAAATTTCTCCGTACAGGCAACAACGGCGGACAGGTTGGAGGGTTCGAAAGCTCATTCACATGCGATGCCGTCACCATCACCGTCAAGGCCAGCACGGTATCCAGGCTGGCCGCGGAAGAGTGGAGCAGCACCTGCAGCTTTGGCTTCAGCGCAACGGCTGTAATACACATTGGAAGGGCTAGCACTCACAACCGGTCGAGGTGCTTGCGAAGTAATCACCTGTAGGAAGTTTTGTGAAACAAAACCATACAGACGACCATAGTCCACGCGGCACCATCCGCCTGTGCATGATTGGATGGTCACCATGCTGCCTCTAGGTAATTGCTTGATGACGCGAGAAGTAGTTGTCGCACTCTGTCTTAGATTCAGGTTGCTTGTCGTTACAGCGCGGGCGCCAAATGATGGTGCGGCAAGACTTGAGTAAGTGCTTGTTGAGCTGCCTATATAGCCCTGACCGCCTGACAGATTTTATGAGATGAAGTGAAAACTAACGTGCCAGCCGTTCTTGAGCGAGTCCAACGAGGACGGCTGGTCGCGTTTTCTGGGTTTCGGTGGCTCGGGGTCCGGGCCGCCCCGCAATCTCAGGGTTCTGAAGAACCTCTGACCTCGACTCAGCGCGTAGCTCATCGCTTTGTGCCCAATCTTCAGGTAGCTCAATCCGCGCTGCCAGTGGGGATCGACGCGTCGTCGATCCCCACGCTCCACCACGTCCAGCCCCTCGGACACCAGCAGCAACGTCGCCACCGAGATCACCATGACCAGCCGTTCCAGGCTTTTCACATCCCGCAGTTTGGACGCTTCCAGCTCGAACAGGCCGCTTTTCTCGTCCAGAAACCCTTCCTCGATCTGAAAACGCTCGCCGTACTCGCCAAAGGTTTCCACGCTGGTGGGCTCGTTGCTCACCACCTGCCATTGCTCTGGGTCGTCTGATGGACGACCCAGAACGACGTGCACCGGCCCAAATTGCCGTCCGGTCAGACGCACATGGTGAAAGCAGGCCGTTTCCCTCGGTTGGAGTTTCACATCGCCGATCTTGCAGAGGCGCTGCCCGTCTGGCGTGCTGAGGATCAGGGTGGATTTGATACGGATGCGGTAGGTCCATCCGCAGTGCTGGAGCCATGCCATCAGGTCGGTGTCGCAGAAACCCCGGTCCGCCAGCAGGCGGACCTGACGGATTCCCACGAAGTCCAGGAGACCTTTGGCTTCTGCGAGCACGGGGAGCAATTCGTCCGTATCGACCTGGGCACTGGAATGCTCGAGTACCCGGGACACCAGTGGAACAGCCCGCCCCCGGAAGAGGACGGATACCCGGATGAGGCAGAATTTCTCGAACAGGACGCTGGTATCCAGGGCGAGGACCAGGGTGTCCTGGCCCCACTCGCGGAGTGCGCGGGTGATGATCGGACCGTAGAGCAGGCTCGGGTGAAGGTGCTTATTGCCTAACCAGCGTCGAAAGCGGCGTTCGGTGCTCTGCGCGAACGCTGCGCGGGAGTGGACGTGAGGGAGCCAGAAGGAGGGTGTGCTGCGCCTGGAGAGCAGCATTCCCGTGACCATCCAGGCGAGGGTATGGACGTTGCGGACGTCGTTCCACAGGGCACCCTGGAGATGAGGGAGGATGGCTTGGTAGAGTCGTGAGGCGTCCCCGGTGGCATTTTCGGTCTTCACAAACAGAAAGTGTCCCCTACCGGGGACGCTTTCTCATAATTTCTGTCAGGCGGTCAGCTATATAGCCACTACTACCGCCGCTGTAACCGCCGCCACTCGGAGAGGACCGAGTATACCCCCGTACATACGTTCCATCTTTACGGAAGTACCCTCGTACGCTCACGCGTCCTGCGTCAGCGAGAGTAGCGCTGATGCAGCATAGGACGGATACAAGGAGAATGGCTTGCTTCAAAATTTTCACGCAGAGATCCTGTCATATCAAGCAACCCTGAAAGTGCAGATTTGCCGCCCAGACTGCGAAAAAACACACATTTCGGACCAGCCTGCACATACATGCAGTGATGCAGAGCCGGTTACACCAGCGATTCCCAGGTCCGCAAACCGGTCACTCGCAGGCGCGGCCGTCCCCGTCCCGGTCGAGCTTGGTGCTGTACCCGGGTTGACCGCGCAGCAGCGGTGACTTCCCGGCGGCGCGGACGGCCGCGCAGTTCGCGTAGGTCACGTTCGCTGGTGCGGCCGGGACCACCGGCGCGGGCGTGGGCGCCGGTTTGACCGGAACAGCGGCTGGCGTGGCCGTGCCCTTCTCCGTGGTGATGCGGTACGCACCGCCGGGTTGCACGGTCACCGTCACGGTGCCCTGGAGGTCCGTGCGGAACACGTTGGCCCCGACCTTGCGGTACAGGTTCAGGGCCGTACTCGTCGGATGCCCGTAGTTGTTCGGGCCCACGCTCACCACCACGTTCCGGGGCTGCACGGCCGCCAGCCACGCGGCGCTGTCTCCGTTCGCCGCGCCGTGATGAATGCTCTTGTACACGTCCACCGGCCCCAGCGTCCCGCCCGGAAGGGTCCGCAGCCACGCACGGGTCTGCTCCGTCTCACTGTCCCCGGTCAGCAGCGCACGGAACGACCCGTACTGCACGATCAGGCCGACGCTGTTGAGGTTCTGGTCACCGGCTGGCATGCCAGCCGGTGGGGGCAGCACCGTGAGCCGCACGCTGCCCAGGTTCAGGACCTGGTTCCGGGCGGGGAGACCCTGGGTGCCCGCGAGCTTCAGGATGTTGGTGAGTTTCGCCCAGGTCTGCGTGGTGGCCGCCACGCCGTTGTTCAGGAAAAAACGCGGCTTGAACAGTGCCGCGGCCGGGATCAGCCCGGTGATGTGGTCGGCGTCCCCGTGACTGGCGGCGATCAGGTCCAGGGAGGGCACGTCGTACTGGCGGATGAGTTCCCGCATCCGGCTTTCACTGCGGCCCCCGTCGTACAGGACACTCTTGCCCTCAGGACTGGTGATCAGCACCGCGTCGCCCTGCCCGACGTCCAGGAAGCGGATGGTGAGGACCCCGGCGGGCGCGCGCTGCGCGTGCGCCAGTCCCAGGCTGAGGGCCAGCAGGCACAGGGCGCGCTTCACAGCTCCACGTCGCCGGTGGGTGCCCCGGCGTTCAGGGCGTCCATGCCCGCCTGCGCGGCCGTGAGGCGGTCGCGGGTCTGGGCATGGTCGATCTCCGCTTCGAGGTCGCCGCCGTGGACGGTCAGGCGGATCACGTCGCCTTCCCTGACGCCGGGGGGCAGACTGGCCAGGGGCCAGTCCTCGGTGGTGCCGTCCGGGAGTTCCACGCGGGCGAGGTGGCCTTCGAGGCCGTCCACGGTGACGAACGACGGGTGCAGCATCAGGTCATCAGGGGCGTCTTCGGTGGGCATGCCGCACGCTACCGTACGGCGGGACACGGCGCACGCAGCGATGACCACGAGGAAAACATCGAGACCATGATCAAGGGCGCACCGGGTAGCCTGTGCGCAGGGCTACCGGCACCACGCCTGGTCACTGCTTGCCGCGCCCGAATGACGGCTTTCAGTCCTGCAGGATCAATCTGTTTCTCCCCCCCCTTATCCAGGATGGGCGAATTGCCTGACCAATCCTTATGTTGCGCTCCCTGGCTGCGCTGGCTGCTTTGACGCAACAGCATGTCTGGTTTGTCCGGAGACTCAGGGTCGGCCTCCGTACTGCACTTGCATGAGCCCTGGCGACCACTGCGCATGCTCTGGTCGAGCTGGAACGCGGAGGTCACTTTGCTTGTTAAGTACATCGAAGCTAACATTGCGAGATTCCGGGAAGGCGCCGGAACCTCTCCATTCCCGCTTCAACGTACTTCCTCTGCTACGCGCTCCGCGCGGTTTATCTACAAGATAAACGCAGTGTACTTAGTCAGATCTGGATAGGCTGGTTCTGATCACACCTACCTCATATACACTCTTGTACACAGGATTCCGAAGGGCACAATCGCACCAAGCACATTACCTTCCCTGGACGTTGAGGAGCGCCTCCGGGTAGGCCGCGGCGGCCAGGGCAATCAACTCGTACTCCACCGCCGCCAGACTCCCGATCATCCCCGACGGTCCCCGCAGGCCGTCCCACCAAGGAATCAGTGACATCGACACCGGCAGCTGCAGCTTCGGGGGCTCCAGCGTCTCGAACAGCGCCGCCGCCCAGCGGTGGTACTTCCCCGGGGCGCGCCCCGGCCTGAACGCCTCCCCGAGCACGGCGTGACTGAGTTCCCCGACGTGGTACGCCTTGTTGTACCCCCAGCGCCCGAACTTGTCGTGGTTCGAGGCGATCCGGATGAGGTTGGCACTCACCGGATTCGTGATGCCCTTCTTCTCCGCCTTGCCGATGTACCGGGGCGTCAGGTCGTTCCCTTCCCCGGTGTGCATGACGTACAGGAAGCCCTGCCAGTCCTCCTCCGCCAGTCCCGCCGTGACCATCCCGATCATCGCTGCGTCGAAGCTGGGGTGACGGGTCAGGGTCAGCCGATTCTTCTCCTTGCCGCGCAGGTGCGTGTTCACGCTCAGGCCGTCCCCAGCCGTCTCGAAGAGCGGGGTCAGGTGCTGCTCCTGCTGGGCCAGCCACTCGGGCAGGTGAATCATCGCCGGACTCCTTCACGGTTGAGCAGCGCCGGACTGGTGTCCTGCGCCAGACTGATCAGCTGCGCTTCCACGGCACCGACCGTGACCGGGAAGCCGGGGATGGGCGGCCCCTGCATGGCCGTGACGGGCACGACGTACAGGTCGAGATCGTGCTGGAAGTGGGCACGCCAGGCGTCCGCGCGGGACGTGGACTCCAGCAGGCTCCGCAGGTGACCCTTCCAGCGGCTCACGGGCTGAGCGGCGCGGCCGACGTAGATCGGCATCGTGGGCGCGTCCCGGCGGACGAGGATGTAGACACTCTCCTCGGGATTGGGCAGGGCGGCGCGCAGGCGCATCAAGATCCGCACCGACTCGACCTTGCCGCCGTCGTGCAGGGCGACGCGGTGGGCGTCATGGGTGGTGAGCCACTCGAGGAGCAGGGCCCGTTTCCGGTCGTGGTCGTCGGACACCAGGTCATGGTAGGTGGTGACGGAGCAGAACGCGGGTCAAACTGACCGGAACATGCGAACACTGGTGGTGGTGCCGTGCAGGGCGAAGAAGATCTGGGCGGATCAAGGCCAGCAGCCTGATCAGCAACATCCTCGACCTCATCGTCACGCAGCCCCCGCAGGGAAGCGCTCGGATCAGGAGCTACGTCTCCACGTTGCAGAAACAGGGTCTCAGCGTCTGGGAGGGCCTGGTCAGCGTGTTTACCAGTGACGTGCTCATACCCAACTTCAACCCCTGAGCTCGCCCTGCTGAGCAGCGACGTTGAATCTACTTCTGACCTCAGCTCCCCGGAATCCGGGATGAACCTACAAGTATATCTTTCACTGATTATTATGTCAAAAAACCAGTAAAACGTTTTAGCGGTTTACCGTTTTTTAGATGATCTGAGGACACGCAGGACAGCAACACCGCGCCACTCGGGCGCGGTCACGGGGTCAGAATGGCAGGCCATCCTCTGGGCTTCCGGGCTCGCTCTCCTCTGCCGCCGGGCCTGCCTCGCCCAGGGGCTCCTCGTCCAGCTCCCGCGCGGACTCGTTCGCCCCCCAGTCCAGGCCGTGCAGGTCCTCCAGATCGGGGCCGCTCGTGATGCTGTCCTCGTAGTACTCATCTGCGCTGTACATCGCCTGTCCTCCTTCGGATGGGGCGGCCCCCCCTGGGGGGCCGCCCGCTGCGGGTCAGGCGGCGGCCTGCGGGAGCGCCTGGGCGCGCTGCTCCAGCGTGCCCAGGATGTGAGACACCGCGCGCTGAATGCGGGTCAGGCTGCCCTGCAGCTTCTGCGCGTCCCCGCCCCAACCGGTGATGTAGTCGCTGACCTGGGCGGCCGCCTCGATGCCGTAGAAACTCGACAGCACGTACGCGCAGGCGTCGGCCTCCAGTTCCCGCGTGGCCCGGTCGGGCAGCTCCTCGGGGCGTTTCCCCTGGCCCTGAAAGTGCAGCTCGACGTGCGCCCACTCATGGAAGAACACGCGGACGGCGTGCGCGGGCTCCAGGGCGCACTTGGCGCGGTTGAGCACGATCCGCCCGCCGTCTGTCCAGCCGTGCGCTCCGCGGCCTTCGCCGTCCTGCCACTCGACCGGCACGGGGGCGGCGCCCGACAGGGCGCGCAGGAGGTCGCGCGTGCCCTCGTCGCCGCCCTGCACCACCCATGCGGAACAGGTCGGGATGGGGTCGCCTTCGGTGTCGTAATCGGCAAACACGCTCATGTACTTGAAGCCCACCACCTTCTGCGCGGGCTTGCCGCTGAGCAGGGGCGGCGCCTCGCGGTCAGGGACCACGAGCGGGGCCAGCACCCGCACGGCCTTCGCGCCCTTCCTGACCTTGCGGCCTAAGTCCTTCCACGCATGGAACCCGGCCACGTGGGCCGCTTCGGGGGCCTGCATCCAGATCAGCAGCTGATTGTTCAGGCTGTACGTGTGGAAGCGGGCAGAAAAGCGCATGAAGGTCAGCAGCTCCGCGCTGGCCCCCGCTCCCAGCTGTTCGGACAGCCGCTTGACGCGCGTATCGATGCGCTTGATCAGGTCCTGGGTGATCTCCTGGGAAGCGGCGCGGGCGGCTTCGCGTTCCTCGGGCGTGCTGGGCTTCTTGTACGTCATGGGCGCTCCTTGAGAGGGGGGCGGGTGTGGAAGGTGCCTCCCTACGCCTACAAGTATACTTTACACTGATTCGTTTGTCAACAGAAAACCAGTAAGCTGTTTTACTGGTAAACCGCATTCCCGACGTATGCCCAGACTCACGCGCCCCGCGCCGCGCCCCTGGGAGCGCACTCCACCGCCTCCGGCGTCCCTTCCCCCTCACCCGCGGATGTCCAGGGCCGCCCTTCCACCTCCAGGCCCGAGGCAACTCCCGGCGATGGGGGGGGCGCTTCCCAGCCTCCCCCATCGGTGGCGGGTTGCCGTCTGGGGCGCCCCTACCCTGTCGCGCGGGAAACGCGCGCCTGAGTCCGGTGCCCTTCCGGACGAACGCCTGCGTTTCCCCGCTCCCCTCTGGGGGCGGGGGGGGAACGCTCCCCCTGCCCAGGGCAGGGGGCGGGGGGGATGGGTCCGTACCCGGCCGCGCTCGGCTCCCGCGCCGAACCGCTTCAAGCGGGCGACGGGCGCGGCCCGCCGCCGTGACCGCAGGGAACGGCGGAAACCAGCAGCGGGCGGCCAGAGGCCGCGCCTCTTCCTTCGGCCCGCCGTTTGGGCCGAACCCCGGCCCCGCAGGGCCGGGGGTGGCCGCGCCACGTCGCCCGTCAGGGCGAACAACAGATGGGTTGCGCCCTGCACCGCCACGCCCTGCGCCCCCTGCCTTCCAGACGACGCCAGGGACCGGAATGTGAAAAGGCCCCCCGCGGCGTGACGTGAGGAACGCCGCTGCCCTGGGGGCCTGGTCCCCGCAGGGGATGCACATGGAGGGCCGCGCCCGGCGGGCGCACACCCGCCCCCTCCATGATGTGTTGCGCACCGTATTCCGCACCACGCACACGAACTCCGTTTGAATGGCTTTGTCAGTCGTTCAATCAGAGCGGAGACAGCAGGAGCCAACTCCACCGGTCTCCGTGTTAACGGCAAACCAGTAAAACGGTTTGCTGGTTTATCATCTGGTACGGATTCCGTTTGTTTCGCCAACAATCCGGAACTTCACCGCCCCTGCCGGCTCCACGTCCGGAACCCGCCCTGCTCTCACTCGCTTCGCTCGGATTGAACGGGCTTTGCAGCCCATTCAATCGGAGTCCGTATGAGCGGAATCATACTCAGCACTTGAGGCCGCACGATGCCCGCGCAGGTCTCCGGACACCGGGTCTCCCGGATCACCTACACCTCGGTCGGGCTGGCCCCCGGGAACGGCACGCAGGACCCACATACGGATTCCGTTTGTTTCGCCAACAATCCGGAACATCACCGGATTGCCGGCTCCACGTCCGGAGGGGCGTTTCTCTCCCACTCGCATCCGCTCGAATTGAACGGGCTTTGCAGCCCATTCAATCGGAGTCAGTATCAGAGGGCCGCTTCGATGTCCTGCGCGTCTACCCGCTGGATGGGGCAGGTGGAGACAGGTGGTGCTCAAGCCGGACGCCCACCTGCGCCGCGCGGCCGCCCATCTGCTGCAGGCATGATGCCTGCCCACTTCCTAGCCGCCGCGCGGGTGAATTAAAGTGACCCCATACCCAGTTCACAGGGAGGTCGTATGTCCGTTGCATTTACCGTCACGACGCAGCGCGGAAGCATTCAGGCCAGGAACACCATTCAGTGCGCCGGAACAGCCCCGCATGTCACTGAGCAGGACATCCTCAGTGCGGCCAGGAGCGGGCGGGTTCTGGTGCACTTCCACGGGGGCCTGATCGATCAGGCGACGGGTCTTCGTATTGCCAGCAGGCTCAGCGGGTGTGGTGGGGTGCACTACCCCGCGGGTCGAGCGGAGGTTCAACTCTACGTGGTGTGGCAGTCAGGACTCCTGGACGCGCTCAAGGGCATCCTTGAAGGTTCCGTGCTCGGCAAGGTGGTCAAGACCATCATGAACTTCTTCGGTGCGGCGCGTGGCGCGGTGGGCTGGAGGGCGACCGCGCTTCCTGACGATGACGTTTCACTGGAACGGTACTACCGGAGGGAATTACAGGAAGCCCTGAGTGAGCAGGACCTCGAAGCCAACGACCTGCTGCTGGAGGAAGACGCCAGGGCTGGACAGAAGTCGTTCACGGCCGCCGCCACCCTCGTGACGGTCGCTGTGAACGCCACCCGGGCCATCCTGGCGAGGCGGGGCCGCAATCCGCCTGATTATTCCTTCGAGGCGATGGTGAGAGAGGAAGTCCTGAACGCTTCCAGACTCGGCCTGATCGGCGCCAGGACGTGGCAGCAGATGAAAGAAGACGCCGCGGCCCATGCCACGGGCAATTTCATGGACTTCTTCAAACAGCTCCACGCGGTCAGCAAGGAGGTCACGCTCGTCGGCCACAGCACCGGCGCGATCCTCATTGCTGAACTCATCCGCGCCCTGCCAGCAGGATTCACGGACCGCAGGAAGCTCAAGGTGGCCTTCCTGGCCCCGGCACTCACCGTCAACGGCCTGAACGCCTGCCAGCAGGCCCTGAGGCGCCACGTGGCACTCCCCTTCCCGGTCTACCTCATGAAGAGCGAGGTCGAGATGGGTGACCGCAGCATCACCTGGGGCGGCGTCAACTTCTACCCCGGTTCGCTGCTGCAGCTCGTAAACTTCGTCTTTGAGTCCCCTCTCCCCGGCCAGGTGATGGGGTGGGCGTACTACGCTGACCAGCACAGACAGGAGTGGTCCGGGCTCCTGACCCTTCATACGGATCATAACTGCACGACCCACGGCGGGTTCGACGACGCTCAGGATGTCCTCGACCGGATCTGAGCCAGGGAGCATGAGATGCAGAGCGCCGCCATCCTCATTGGCCTGAACACCTACCCTGACACGGCCAGGGTCACAGCGTTGCGGGGGGCCGTGAACGACTGCCTGGACATGGCCGACATGTTCACCCGGCACAGGCTGGTGGCTCCGGACAACGTGTACACCTACCTGTACGACACCAGCGCGCCCCCCACGCCCCCACCACAGAGCCGGACGCTCGTCCCCCCTGCGCAGGTGATGGGCAACGGTACCGTCGGGAGAGACACCCTCATCAGCATCCTTGGAGACACCGTCAACAGGCTGGGACGCGACGGGTTCGAGCGGCTCTACATCTACCTCTCCGGGCACGGGGGAGATATCACGAACGCTATCCCCCCCGTCTCCGCCCTGATCTGGACGGATTTCACCAGTCAGAACGGCTTCTCCAACCTGGGCCTGCTGGTGACCGACCACCTGCAGAACATTGTTCACAATGCCCCCCGGATCAGGGAGGCCGTGATCATCACGGACTGCTGCCGTCTCCCCCTGCCCGCCCTGACGCAGCTTCCGATGCTCGGCCCGGCCCCTGCGTGGAAGCCGGGAACGCGTTGCCTCACCATCAAGTCCGCTGTTCACAGTCAGCCGTCTGTTGAAAGTGCCCTCCCTGGTTCAGACCGCTTCGTGGGCGAATTCACCCGTGCCCTCATCGACGTGATTGATGAGGCAATGACGACACCTGGAACAGTGCTGTGGCGCGACATCTGCGACCGGGTGGCGGCCACCGGGGCGGGCCGCCGCATCGAGTACCAGCAGCTTGCCTCTTATCCCCTGATGGAACTGAGACCTGAACCGGACGCGAACCCTTCCATCCCGGACAGTGCGCCGGCCGCCCTGCGCCCGGGGCGGCCTGGAACAACCGGCGCCGTCGACCGGGCCGTGCCTGCCCGGCTGTGGAAGGAGATTCAGGCCATCTACGACCAACGTCCCCTCGTGAACGGCATTGACAGCCTTCATCAACTGTTCCCGTACCTGAACGAAGAGCAGCGGCGCCTCCTGCAACTGGCGCGTGACATTCTGAGTACGGAAGGCACCCCCTCCGCCACGACCGTCCTCGCCCGCGACATCACTGCGGTGCAGGTGGCGGCGGTACAGCAGTTTCTGAATGACCAGATCTGGCACGCTGATCCCTTACACACTGTGGCGGCCCCCAGTCAGCAGGACGGGTTCAACATGAACGTGACGGGCGTACAGCCGTACCACAAGGGCGACGCAGCGACCATCCGGCTCGAGGTGACGCGGCCTCCTTCCAGCCACTCCCCGGGCGTCCAGTTCTACAACCATCCCACCACCGTACCGGTCTACCTGGATGTCCCGTTCGTTACGGATACGGTCACCGTCGAACTTGACCTGTGGGGCGTCTACACGGTCGTCGCACAGGTTTACGGCGGGCCCCTGCTGAAACTTGACCTGGCAACCATCCGGGACATTCCGGAGAAGATCCGCCTGAGATAGGAACCGGGTCGATGCAGGTGCGCCTGGCGAACGCAGGCGCGGGCTTTCCCGGTGGGGATGATACGGACTGCGATTGAACGGTTTTTGCAAAGCCGCTGGGTCCGAGCGGATGCCAGCAGGAGCCGAAGCGCCCCTCCGGGCGTGGCGTTGGCAATCCGGGACAGCACCGGGTTGTCAGCGAAACAGACGGCAGTCCGTATGAGGGACTGGCCTGACCCTTCCGGCCGCTCACCTCTGGGGCCGATCCGGCCAGGCCACGGACCGGACAAAGCGGTAGACGCCAGGTTTCCGGAGACATATCCGGGTGCGATGGGGGCTGTCAGGGTCACTCCTGGGGACAGGGAGCGGATGGGCCCCCCTGAGCTGCAGGCTCCTGTTCGCATCCTCCCTTTCCACAGTAAACCAGCAAACCGGTTTACTGGTATCATGCTCAGCGCTTGAAGTCGCCCCGCACGATGCCCGCGTAGATCTCCGGGAACTGGGTCTCGAGGACCACCTGCACGTCGGTCGGGTCGGCCCCCGGGAACGGCACGAAGTACGCACAGAGGGCCGCTTCGATGTCCTGCTCGTAATACCCGTTGGCCCGGCGCACGGGCGCAGGAATCCGCTCGTTGACCGCTGGAGACAGGTGGTAGCCCCCGTGGCGGCCGGTCTCGACGAAGATCACGCCGGGCATCACTTCTTCCTGGAAAGTGACCACGCCCCAGGGACTGACTTCCTGTGGCAGGAGGGGGCCCTGCTCCTCGCGGTCAGGCCGCACCTTGCACCGCCGTCACAGGCCCGTTCACTGGCTCCTGAGCAGAGGCGCGCAGGCGTGCAATGGGGTGCAGGGGCGGGGCCAGCCTCGCCCAGTCGCGGGCGGGTTCACCAGCGCGCACCGCGTCATGCACCTGGGCGCAGCACGTTGGATGCCCGCTGTCCGTCACCGGCGCGAAGGTCGGCCGCGACCGCGTGCAGGGTCTCGCCGGACGTATCGGGCAGCCCGGCTTCGCGTTGCTGGCACCCTCCATGTCATACGGACTCCGATTGAATGGGCTGCACAGCCCGCTGGGTCCGAGCGAAGCGAGTGGGAGAGGGGCGGGTTCCGGACGTGGAGCCGACAGGGGCGGTGAAGTTCCGGATTGTTGGCGAAACAAACGGCAGTCCGTATCAGTACCTCGTGGCTCACTGCAGGTCGGGTGTGGCCTTCCTGCGGCCACGTCCGGGTGCTGCACCCGTGTCACTGCTGGCCTTGTCCTCCGGCCGCTTTGCCGCTCGCCTGGGCTTCATCGCGGGCGTGTAGGTGGGCACGCTGCTCAGCTCATCCCCGGTGGCCACCCGGTACTCCCCGGCTTCCCGGCCGCCCCGCCCCACCATGCCGCCTTCGCGCACGGTCACGATCAACCCGACCTGGCGCAGCAGCTGAAGGCTCTCGGAGAACGTCTGGTAGTGGTGACCATACGCGTCCACGAGGTCCTGCACGTACAGCTTGCCGGGGTGCTCACGGACGTACAGCCAGGTGAGCTTGTCCAGGGCGGAATAGCTCTTGAGCACGTCAGGAATGGGGAAGGCCTTCTCGGACATAACACGAGTATGCCGGGCGCGGCGGCCTGGCAGGTGTCTCTGGGCGGTCCTGGGGCAGTGCTGCAGGTCCATCGGGGGTCCTCCACAGAAAAGGGGGTGTGGTACGGTGAGGAGAAGGAAGCGGGGTTTGGGTTCTCCTTTCCCGACTTCCAGAAGCGCGAAACGCGGGTGTGGAAACCTTGGTGCGGATCGTGATTCGGGTGGGGGGCCTCGCGCCCCTCACTTTTTTCAGGTTGCGGCGGGGCGCGGCACCCCAGGTCAGGTGGAGCGGCCGTATCCCTTGATCCAGGGCCGCGACTGACGGCCCGCGGGCACCGTCCGGTAGGCGCTACGCACAGAGGCTTCGAAATGGGCTGGCAGGTAGGCCTCCCGGCGGCCCCTGGTGTTGGTCAGGGGCAGCAGCGACAGCCAGTATGGCCCGATCTCCAGCGCCTCTTCCCGGCTGAAGTCGTTGTCACGCAGCTGGCAGCACAGCCAGAATCCAGCGTCGTTGCGACCACGGTGATCCACCATCCGCAGGGCATGCTCGACCAGGATCTGGTAATCGATCCGTGTGTGCGGCGCGCCCTGCGTTCCGTCCCCGTCCGGCGCCCCGAACACGGGTGCCTGGGCGGCCGCGCGGGGCGGCCCGGGCCGGTCCTCGGGCGCACAGTCCAGACCCAGCAGCTCGCGCAGGCGGTAGGGCTGGCCGTCCACCTCGATCTCCCGCGGAATGTGACAGCGCTGGAGCAGTCTTGTTGCGGACAGCCGTTCATACGCCCCGGTCGGCGTGACGGTCGGCGGCAGCATCGCCAGCCCACCGTCCGCCCGCACGTCCAGACCCCGGGGCAGCGTCTTCTTCGACCGGCTGTTCAGGGTGGCGACCGGCCAGCCGGGGTGTTTGCAGTAGACGTGGAATCCACCGCTGGGCGTCCGCACGTGGGCGTCCCAGCCCAACTGCCGGAGCAGCGCCGCTCCCGCCTCTCCATCGAAGTCCAGGGCGATCAGTCCGGAGACCCGGCCGGTCACCATCGCCAGCCCCGGCGCGCGGTGCACCTCGAACCAGGCGCGCAGCTCCTCCGCGCGGGGGAGGCGCTCACGAAGGGCCATGAAGGTCGCCTTCCACTTCTGCTCGCCTTCGTCCCAGGAGCAGTGATCGGTCTTTTTGAGGGCGTCGTAGTGGGGGCGCTTGGCAAAGTCGCCGGATACGCCTGTGGGGATGATGCTCACGCCCGCGGCCACGTACCCCTCAGCGGCGCGCAGCAGGTCGTTGGACGGGGACGTGAGGGGCCTGTGGCAATGGGTGGGGACTGCGGGAGAGATCAACATGGCTGCCTCCTCTGAACATGTGGACCTTAAGTACGTCGAAGCTAACATTGCGAGATTCCGGAAAGGCGCCGGAATCTCTCCATTCCCGCTTCAACGTACTTCCTCTGCCACGCGCTCCGCGCGGTTTATCTACAAGATAAACGCAGTGTACTTAGAACTGACCCACAAAGCCGGAACAAGAACGACAGGTCCGCAACAAGAACATCCTATGCCCGCTTCAGTTCACCCCCCGCGCAGCGGCCTCCTGCCTGGCCGGCCCATGCTCACGGTGCGCGGCCGGTCCATCGTCTCCACCGCCAGCCGGTGCGCGTCGGCGGGGCTGTGTTCAGACAGGGGCTGCAGGGCGTTCGGAACCGGATTTCTCTGTTCGTCACTCACGCGTGCCCTCCTTGGGGTGCCGGGGGGCGCCGGGCACCCCCTGGCCAGGTCTCAAGGACGTTGAAGCTAAGTACGTCGAAGCTAACATTGCGAGATTCCGGGAAGGCGCCGGAATCTCTCCATTCCCGCTTCAACGTACTTCCTCTGCTACGCGCTCCGCGCGGTTTATCTACAAGATAAACGCAGTGTACTTAGCGGCTGAACGTCACCACGTCCGGCACCCATCCGGCGGCTTTCAGCCTGGGGGCCATCTCGACGATACGCCCCATCAGTTCCTTCTTGCTCACCCCCGGCGCCAGGCCCGGCTGGGCATCCCTGGGCATCGTCGCCGCCAGGGCCGTCAGCTGCGGGATGGTGTAGGCGCTCAGGAACTCCTCGGTGACCTCCCACTCCTGGCTCAGCCGCACGTCCGCGCCCGTCTGCGCCGCCACGTACACGGCCAGCTCGCCGGGGCGCACGCTGGGCGCCGTGCCGGACCAGTGGTGCAGCGAGTCGTGCAGGTGGTACGCCAGCAGGCCCAGCAGGTCATCCGTGCACAGCTCCATCAGCGCGGCGTGCAGCTTCGGGCCAGACACCCGGCTCACCATCGTGCCTTCCTTGTGACTCTGGAACAGATCGGGGCGCTCGGTGGTCCAGTGGTCCACCACCGCCACGACTTCCGGCAGGGGGATACTCAGGCTGGGGGCCACGTCCACCCTGACCTTGACTTCACTGGCCGTCTCGAACAGGCCCTGCACGGTCAGCGCGAGGCACCGCTGGGGGTCGTTCACCAGCTGGCCCCACAGCACGCGGGCGCGGGCCTCCTGGCCGACCCGGTGCGCGGCGTCCTTCACCGGGCGGTCCTCGGGCGGCGTCTGCGCGCGGTTCTGTGCCGCCTGGGTCCGCTCAGCGGCCTGCTGGACCTTCTGTGCGGCCTGCACGTCGGCCTTCCGCACCACCCGTTCGTGACGCTTCATCTGCCCGCTGGAACTGTGCAGGTACAGCACACCGCGCAGGTTCTCGGGGCCGTAGTGCTCGTACTCGCGCCAGGGCAGGTTCTGCACGTACTCCGAGGGCACCACGTCCACGAACGCCCACGCGCCGCTGTCCCGGTCAGCCTGGGCCTGCGCCTCGATGGCCTCCAGCTGCAACGCCTGGGCCTTGTGCGTGTCCCGGAAGTACGCGGGGGTAATGCCCCACAGGTCCTCGACGATCAGCAGCCCCGACGCCTCGGCATCGAACAGGGCGTCACTCACCAGCAGGCGGCCCTCGGTGGTCAGCTTGCGAAGCTGATCGGCGCTGTAGGCGCGCGGGTTGTCCTTGACCAGCCGCACCAGATGCTTTTTCAGTTCGCCCGTGGTCTGCGCGATCACCTGGGCCTGCGCCACGTTGATCCTGCCCTCGGTGAGCAGCTTGCGGGCCTCTTTGCCCAGGCCAGAGGCCAGCGTCAGGCGCTGCTCGACCAGCCGCACGTCCCGCCCGCTCCGCGCCGCGATTTCACCTGGCTTCATGCCCAGGCCCACCAGCCGGGAGAAACCGTCCGCCTCCTCCAGCGGGGTCACGTCCTCGCGCTGGAAGTTCTCGGTGACCGCGATCTCCACCAGTTGTGAATCGGTCATGGGCTGCACGCGGCAGGGCACCGCATAGCCTTCGGGCACGCGCAGCACGTCGCTGGGTCCGCCCTGGTCGTCCACGAGTTCCAGCCCTTCGACCAGCAGGCCCACGGCGCGGTACCGGCGCTCACCTGCGGCGACTTCATAGGCGCCCGCCTCGGTGGGGTGGGGGCGCACCACGAGGTTCTGCAGGACGCCCTTGTGGTAGATGTCCGTCGCCAGCTCGAACAGGGCCTTGTCGTCAAACGCGCGCCGGGGGTTGAGATCGCTGCGGCGCAGGGCCGTCCAGGGCAGCTGCACCACTTCGGCGGTGGGGGAGAGGCGCAGTGCGGTAGGGGCTGGGGCGTGGGTCAGGTCGTGGGCAGGTTCCGTCATGTGGGTTCTCCTTGCGCATAAACGCCGTGTGGGAGCGGGTGTGGAAGGTGCTCCTACGCAAAGAAGTATACTTTACACTGATTCGTTTGTCAACAGAAAAACAGTAAGCTGTTTTACTGGTAAAACTCCTTACTGGCATACCTTGGCGACAACAGGCCACGTACCCTCCCACCGCCTCCGGCGTCCCTTCCCCCTCACCCGCGTATGTCCAGGGCCGCCCTTCCACCTCCAGGCCCGAGGCAACTCCCGGCGATAGGGGGGGCGCTTCCCAGCCTCCCCCATCGGTGGCGGGTTGCCGTCTGAGGCGCCCCCACCCTGCCGCGCGGGAAACGCGCGCCTGAGTCCGGTGCCCTTCCCGGACGAACGCCTGCGTTTCCCCGCTCCCCTCTGGGGGCGGGGGGGGATGGGTCCGTCCCCGGCCGCGCTCGGCTCCCGCGCCGAACCGCTTCAAGCGGGCGACGGGCGCGGCCCGCCGCCGTGACCGCAGGGAACGGCGGAAACCAGCAGCGGGCGGCCAGAGGCCGCGCCTCTTCCTTCGGCCCGCCGTTTGGGCCGAACCCCGGCCCCGCAGGGCCGGGGGTGGCCGCGCCACGTCGCCCGTCAGGGCGAACAGCAGATGGGTTGCGCCCTGCACCGCCACGCCCTGCGCTGCCCGCCTTCCAGACGACGCCAGGGACCGGAATGTGAAAAGGCCCCCTGCGGCGTGACGTGAGGAACGCCGCCGCCCTGGGGGCCTGGTCCCTGCAGGGGATTCACATGGAGGGCCGCGCCCGACGGGCGCACACCCGCTGCACCGGGCGTGGCCCTCCATGATTTTTTGCGGACCGTGTTCCGCGCCGCACAGGTCTGCGCCAGTATTCCCGGTAGCCGGGGGCCCGCGCATCGCCTTTGGGAGCAGCAGGTCTGGCGTGGAGACTGCATCTATTGCCAGCAAACCGTTTTACTGGTTTACCACTGCAACTGCCGGACGCTCAGAGTCCGGCGAGACGCGGCGTGCCGATGCTCCTGACTTGCGCTGACGAGTGTTCAGCTGCGGTCTGCGCGTTCCAGGTATTCGCGGATGGCCTGATTCAGCTCGTTCTTGAGGCTGACCCGCGCCTCTCCCGGCTTCTTCTGGGACTTTTTCTTCGCCACCAGCACGTTCAGGCGGTTCATCAGGTCAGCGTCCAGGTAGGTGGTGATCTTGAGTTCGTTGACCTCAGGTTCTGCGGCCTCGACGGGGACAGGCTCAGCCACCGGCTGCGGCGCGGCGGGCTCCGGGCGCTTCAACCGGTCCTGGAGGTTGAACTTCTTCTTGACTTCACCCGACATGACGCAGCACCTCCCGGGCGATCAGCTCGTAATCCATCCAGACCAGCTTCGCGTACCGGTCGCCCTTGACGTCGCGGACACTGACGCCCTCGCGCGCCGCCTTGCTGACAGCCACGGCGTGCCGGATGGTGTGCCCGAAGACCGGCACCCCGGCGTTGTCCAGTTCCAGTTTCATGTCCAGTCCGTCGCTGTTGGGCGGTGGGGGCACGTCGGTCAGCAGGACGCGGTAGTTGGTGACGTTCTGCTCCATCAGGGACTGCAGCGTGGCCACCAGGCCGTCGGCACTCACGCCGTCGGGTTTGGTCGGGATGACGACCAGCGTGCTGTTGCGGGCCAGTTCGATCAGCTCGTCTTCACCGCCCTTGGTGTCGATGATGATGTAGTCGTACTCCTCGCCGCCTTCCTGGGCCATGAACTCGGAGTGGATCTGGGTCGTGAAGGGCCAGGTGTACCCTTCGTTCTTGGTGGTCCAGTTCCACGCGGAGCGCAGGCGCTCGTCGGCGTCCAGCAGCAGCGTGCGCCCCTTGCTGGAGAGGTGAGAGGCGAGGGCAACGGCGGTCGTGCTCTTGCCGACACCACCCTTTTCCGAGGCCACACTGATCACGACTGTTCCCATATTCCCAGTTTACCAGCAAAACGGTTTAACTGCAAAGAATTCTCTGTGATATGCCCCCGGTATGCCTCCCAGAAGACGCGCCGGTGAAGGAACCGTCCGTCCCATCCGCCTGAACGGCCGCATCGTGAGTTACCGCGGTCTGGCCAGCTACTCCGATCCCGTCACCGGTCAGCGGAAACGCCGCTCGGTCAGCCGGCCCACCCAGGCGGAAGCGGAGCGTGCCCTGCGCACACTCCTGCAAACGCTGCCTGAAACCGACTGGAGAAAGCCTCGGACCGCCACCTGCCCTGCCCTCCCACCTGCGCCGGATCCGGCGTCCCTGCATGCCTTCCTTCTGCGCTGGCTCGCGTACAAGGAACGGGACGTACGGCCGTCCACCTACCGCCTGTACGTGGTGGCCCTGCAACCGGTCCTGCCGGTCCTCGGGTCCCGTCCCCTGGCGGAGGTACAGGTTCTCGACATCGAGGAGTTGGTCAAGGTCCTCCACCATGAACGCGGCCCCCAGGGTGCGGGGCGGTGCCTGCACATCCTGCGCATGGCGCTGCGGCAGGCAGTCCGCTGGCAACTCGTGCCCGTCAACGTTGCGCAGGACATCCGGAAACCGAAGACTTCCCGGCGGGAGACACTGGTCTGGACGCCTGCCCAGGCGGCCCGGTTCCTGCAGACGGCGCGTGAGCACCGCCTGTATCCGCTGTTCGTCCTGGCCCTCAGTACCGGAATGCGCCGGGGCGAACTGCTCGCACTCCACTGGGGGGACGTGGATCTGGCCAGCCGGGAACTCACCATCCGGCACAACCTCGTCAAGGACGCGGCCGGCCACTATGAAATCGGCACGCCGAAAACCGACGCGGGGCACCGCCGTATCCTGCTCGCCGAAGACGTCACCGTCATCCTGCGGGAACACCGAAAACTGGAAAGCCGTGCGGGACGCGCACCGGGACCGGACGAGCTCATGTTCACGGCCGCCTCCGGAAACCATGTGCAGGGCCGCCACCTCGACCGCACCTACCAGTCGCTGACGGAACAGGCCGGCCTTCCGGGGATCCGCTTCCATGACCTTCGGCACACGGCGGCGAGTCTGTTGATCCGCCGCGGCGTTCCGCCGAAAGTGGTTGCCGACCGACTCGGGCACGCAGATGCCAGCTTCACGTTGAAGGTCTACACGCATGTGTACGACGACCAGCGGGTGGCGGCCGCGTTACCGCTGAGCGAACTTCTGAACACGGCGGCAGCTCCAGGGGCCGCGGCTCTGCCACCCGCTGGTCCAGAACGGCAGGCCGGGATGGACGCCTTGAAGGAACTGCACGGAGCGCTGGGCCGGTTTCTGGAGAACGCGCCCGACTGGGCCCGGAAATCCCTGACCGGGTTGATCCGGTCTACGGAATGACTGGCACAGCACGAGAGTGGAGCTGCTGGACGGCAGTTCCCGCGGGCCACCACTGCCTTTTGAGGATGAAGGGACGCTCCGGTCAGACGGGCCGTGCCCCTGCCGAAGACGGAGGGGCGTGCAACGCCCGACCGAGGACGAATCTCTTCTGCTTCTCTGTGGTCAGGGGGGCTCCTCCCTGGGTGGCAACGCTCATCTGCAAGGGTGACCGAGAGGTCCGACCCTCAGTCCGGGCGTTGGCTCCAGAGTTCCAGTCTCTTGATCAGTAGACCTCCTGCGAAAGTCACGCCACGCGGGCAGCAGTGCGGTTGCACACTGCTGCGATGAGATTAAGTACACTGCGTTTATCTTGTAGATAAACCGCGCGGAGCGCGTAGCAGAAGAAAGTACGCTGAAGCGGGAATGGAGAGATTCCGGTGCCTTCCCGGAATCTCGCAATGTTAGCTTCGACGTGCTTAACGCGTAAGGAGAAGCGCCGCCTCCGGTGACGATAAATGCCCAGATCCATTATTGAGAACGGTAAGTGTTAGCCCGACGGAACTACTGACCCGCCCCACCGGCGTGCTTGAACACTGTCAGCACTCGCATGTGCGGCGAGGATACCGTGCAGGCCGCTCTATCCTGAGTCATGTCCACCAACGAGCTGCTCGCCGCGTTCACGCGTGACCACGCCTGCTCTGCTGGACGCACTTCAGTACCCAGGAGCCCCCATGCCCAATGCACTCCGCGCCCTCAGTCTGACCCTTCTCCTGACCGCCTGCGGAGGCGGTCAGACACCCCCAACGGGCCCGCAGCCTGACAGTACCCTTCCAACTGTTACGCTCACCGGGCAGGGATCTGCTCGTGGCGAGTTTCGATTCCAGGCGGAGGCCCGTGACGACATTGCCGTCCGGGACGTGCGGTTTTTCGATAATGGGGTGCTGATTGCGACTGACGCGGCGGCGCCGTATGAGGTCACGCGGACGTACACCAGCGCCGACAACGGGTCGCATGTCATCAAGGCCGTTGCGACCGACAGCAGTGGAAACAGTGCCGAAGTGAGCGAGACGTTCACCGTGCAGGTACAACCGCCTCCTCGCCCGGACACCACCAATCCGACGGTCACTGTCACAGCCCAAGGCAAACCGGACGGCAAGTTCTCGTTTGTTGCCCAGGCCAGTGACGATGTGGCCATTCGGGACGTGCGCTTCTTCGATAACGACAAGTTGATCGCCACGGACACAGCTGCCCCATACGAAATCACTCCGGGTTACACCCCGCAGGACGACGGCGAGCACACCATCCGGGCAGTTGCGACCGATACAAGTGGGAATGCGGCGGAAGCCATGGTGACCGTCATGCTGCAGCTCACCCCACGTCCCTCCAGCTTCAAGACGGTGACCACAGCCCTGACCGGTAACACGGGCGCACTCACCACGACCAGCCCCACCGTCAAGGTCCTCGATCAGTTCGGGCGTCCGATGGCCGGAGTTCCGGTAACGTGGGAAGCGGAGTCGGGCCAGGGCTGGGTCTTCCCCCATGCATCAGCAACAGATGCCCAGGGCCAGGCCCTCGCGGACTGGGTTCTCGGTGATGCCCCTCAACAGGTGCTCACCGCCCGGGTTGCTGGGTTGCCCGACGTCACTTGGAAGGGCACGGCCGCGCCTCTGGCCACTCAAGCGAACAGCGTCCACCTGAACTTCGATACGCCGGCGGCCACGGCATACCGGATCAGCATCCAGCCGGTCAAAGCGGTCCGTGACACGTACTTCGCAGCAGCGACGATTCAGGACGCCTATTTCGGCTTGCAGCGGCATGGAGACGGGAGCAGCGGCATTCTGATCTTCAGCGTGTGGGACACGACGGGCCCGGCCACCGTGATCCGTCCAGGTAACGGCACGTACTGCCTGGACTTCGGGAATGAAGGCACCGGGAAATCCTGCCGTTTGCCCCTCCAATGGTCGCTGGGCGAGCGTTTCACCTTTGAGGTCACCGTTACCCCTGTCGGAAATGACGCTGACCTGACCGTCATCGTGACGCGCGGAAACGGTCAGCGTATTGACCTGGGCACCATCCGGCACACGGGAGCGGTAAAGCTCAACCATGCCTACTCCTTTACAGAGGATTACGGTCCGGCCAGCGCTTCGTGTCTCGCCACCGGTGAGCGACTGACACGAATCAGTCCCCTTGAGGCTCTTGTGAACGGGCAGTGGCAGACATTCAAGACCGGACGGTTCACCAGCTATTATCCGCGGACCCGTTGCGGCAACATCTACTTCGGGAATCAAGAGGGGGACTTCCTTCTGGGCACTGGCGGGCGGCTCGTCAGCGATCCGAAGGTCCAGCAGGTCACTTTGCCCTGAGGCTGGCCGCTTTGAGAGCGGTAGGTTCTGGCACCTTAATACGGATTCCGTTTATTTCGTTGACAACCCGGGACAGCACCGGGTTGCCAACTCCATGTCCGGAACCCGCCCTACTCCTACTCGCATCCGCTCGGATTGAATGGTCTTTGCAGCCCATTCAATCGGAGTCCGTATTATTGGTAGTCCGTTGACTTCTCCGATCATTGCGTCCTGTACGGGGTGAAGGCTGATATCGACGGTTCTCGCGAAATGCGTACTGAACGTCAATCCCGTCCAGAGTCAACGGCGTACCACTCTTTCGCTCAGGGGAAGGGGCTGTTGCTGTTCTCAGTGGAGGCCGTCTTCTTCAAGAACTTCAGGCGCCTGACAGCCAGTCCGCGCCACGCTGGGCCAGATCGGCCACCAGTAGCGCGGCGGGGACCATGGCGGCCGCACTCCAGGCTGGACCCAGCACAGGGCTCAGGAACGCGAACCCCACCATCAGGACGGGGAAGTGCGTGGCATACAGCGCGTAGCTGCGTTGCCCCAGCCACTGCGCCGCGCGGCTCCGCAGCCACGCTGGATCAAGGCCCCGCAGGCCCAGCAGCAGCAGCGCGGCCCCCACCGCAGCGCCCCACCGCATCAGGTCGTGATTCACGCCCGTCAGATGCCGGGAGAACAGCAGCGCGCCCCCGAACAGCGCCATGCCTCGCGCCGCCTGGCGGGTCCTGGGCGTCATGCCCGGCAGCGGCGCCAGCACCAGGAGCGTACCCAGCAGGAACAGCGGCAGGTAGACGAACGCCGTGAAGACCGATGACAGCGCGAGGCACACCGGCAGACTCACCCACAGCGCCGCCCACCCCCACCGCCGCGCGCCCAGCACAAGCAGCGGCGTGAGCAGTGAGGCGTACACCTCGACGGCCAGGGACCACAGCGGCGGGGAGATCCGCGCGGCCCGGTACTCCCCCAGCAGGCCCATGCTGAGGCTGCCCCACACGTCGGGCCCACTCAGCGGCAGGCGCAGGTACGCCAGCAGACCATGCCCGGTCGCCGGGGCGGGAATCAGGCTCATCAGCGGCCGGGCCACCAGCAGGCCCAGCAGCGCCCCCAGCAGCGCGAGCGGGTACAGACGGCGCAGCCGGGCCAGGTAAAACGTCCAGACGCTGCGGTGGCGCAGGTAACTGCCCGCCACCACCCAGCCGCTCAGCACGAAGAAGGCATCGACGGCCGGTGCGCCCAGGTACCAGCACAGGTGCTCCCACACCGCGAGTGGCCGGGTCGGGTCGTCGAAGGGGTTGACGGTCATCAACGTGAAATGCGACAGCACCACGCCCAGCGCCAGCAGCCCGCGCAGCCCATCGAAGGCAGGGATGTAGGCCTGCGCCGCGGAGGCCGACGTGGCCACCGGCCGGGCTGGGGTGGCCGCCGTCATCACCCGGGCTGGTCCCCCATCGTCAGCCAGGCCCGCTCCGGGTAGAACTTCAGTGCGCACAGCGCGCCGTCCACGGCCCGGCCGTGCACGACCAGGCGCCCGCCCACTTCCGGCAGGGCGGCCACCAGGCGGCCTGATGCGCGCAAGGTCACCTCGAAGGGGTCATGTCCGGCGCTGCTGGGTGTGATCCGGAGGGTGAACGTGTGCCCGCGTCGCCCGGTCAGGGTGCCGCAGGCCCGCAGCGCGCCGGGACGGGCGACCTTCCCCTCCGCCTTCGCGCGACCCAGTGTCCAGGTCGTGACCAGCCCCGTCTCATCGGTACGGGGCCACAGCAGGACCTGCAGCACGGGCCCGCCCTCCGGGACGGTCAGGCCAGCAGCGGGCGTCACGGGCCAGCGGGCGTCTCCGGCAGTGAACATCAACACGCCGCCTTCCCCGCGCAGCACTCCGGCGGCCGTCACGGCGACGTGATCATGCCGCGCGGCCTGGGCCAGCACGTCGGGCCGCTCACCGCGCCGCCGGGTGCGGGCGGGTGGAGGTGACGCAATCACTGTGGCTGGTTGAGCCCCGGGCGCATGGACCGGCCGGGCCGGCTGCAGTGAAGGCTGAGGAGTGCTTTCTCTGCCCGGCTTCGCCCCGACAGGTGCGGGCGGGGCGGCGGGCGCAGCGGCTTTCACCCGGGCACGGGGACGGGCGCTGCCTGTCATGGGGCGGCTCCGATCAGGGTCGCCGGGATCCCTGCCGCTTCGGCCGCGGCGGCCAGTTCGGCGCGGGGGGTGAGGACGGTCAGGTTCAGGCGGCGGGCGGTGGCCAGGACCGCCGCGCCCTCCACGTCCGGCGCCGCCGGGACGCGCAGGGCGTCTTCGGGCGTGAAGGGCACCAGCTGCACCAGGCTCTGCAGCAGCAGCGTGGCTTTCCTCGCGCCCGCGCTGCCGGTGGGGTACCGGCCCACCACGGTGGCGGCGGTGACACTGCTCACCTGCACCTGACCTTCGGAGAGCGCGGCGCGCACTGCCTCCGCCCCGGTCCCCCCGGTGAGGTAGGTCCGCAGCGCCGCGGCGTCAGCAAGATGACTCATCAGTGTCCCCCTCGTCAGGTGTGCTCCCGTGCAGGGCCTGGATCATCTGCGCGCGGGACGTGACCTGCACTGTTCCATTTTCCACCACGAAGAGCAAGGTGTCCCCTTCTTCCACATTGAGGATCTGTCGCACGGCTTTGGGCACAATCACCCGGTATTTTGGACCAAGACTCGCACTGTGAACTTCCTGAGCTTCTGTGACACCACCAGACATAAGGACACTTTATCACCTGAAGTGTCCCCGAAGACGGGTATCCTTCTGGCAATGTGTCTTACCAGAAGGTCAAGGATGACCTGCCGGGTCACCACAGTTTTCACTCCCGAAACCTCTAAAATCAGTCCATGACTCAGATCCAGTACTACAATCTGAAGATTCAGGCGCAAGGTCGCGTGGCAGTCCCAACTGCGGTGCGTGCCGACCTCAATGTTCAGGAAGGTGACGAGGTCCTGCTCGTGAAAGACGCCCATGGATACCACCTCACCACCCGCCAGGCCCTGATCGAGGCCGCCACCGGCAGCCTCGCCCGCACCGACGGGCGTGACCTCACGCAGGAACTCCTCGACGACCGCGCACAGGACGCCGCCGGGAAAGACTGGTGACCCCACTGCTGCTGGACGCCAGCGCCATCATCGCCCTGCTCCGGCAGGAACCGGGCTACGAGGTCGTCCGCGCGGCCCTGACCGGTCGCGCCTGCCACGTCAGCAGCGTCACCCTGACTGAACTGGAAGGCAAACTCGTGGGCAAGGGCGACTACACCCACGGGCAGGTGCAGGTCGCCTGGGGCCACCTGGCGCCCCTCATTCCTGAACTCCCCTTCGACGCGGACTGCCGGGCACGGGCCACCTTCTACTACGCCCGCAAACAGCCGTACAACCTCAGTCTTGGAGACGCCGCCTGCCTGGGCACCGCCGAGGCCCACGGACTCTCCGTCCTGACCGCCGAGCAGGGCTGGGCCAGACTGCCGGACCTGCCGTTCGCGGTGGAACTGATCCGGTGACCCTGGTTCTCTCCCAGAACGGACACCTGGCCCCCTCCCGCGCCTGGGTGGCGCTGTCCCCTGAGGAACGCCGCCGCCGGGCGGTGGCCGCGGTTGCCGGTCAGGACACCGCCACCCTGCTCGAGCTGCTGGAAGCACATCATGTCCGGACCCACGGGCACGTCAGTCCGGAGACCCTGCGGAAGTACCGCCTCGGCGCGAGGACGTGGATGGAGTACGCGGCGAATCAGGCCGTGAAGGTCCTGCACCCGGAAGGGGAGGACACCGACCTGTGGGTCCGTTCGTTGGAAGCGGCCGGCAAGTCACCGTCCAGCGTGGGCGTCCTGCTCGCCGGGGCGCGGGCCCTGTACGCCGCCCTGCGCTGGGCGAAGGCCACAACCGACACGCCCTTCACGGACACGAAGCCCCGAAAGGACAGGCGCCGCCCCTGGGACAAACGGCAACCCTACCCGGACACGGACGTGCAGCGCCTCCTCGACGCGGCCCCCGTGGAGATGCGGGTACTCCTGCGACTGGGCGGCATCGCTGGGCTGCGCGCCTCGGAAATCACGGGCCTGACCTGGGGCGCTGTGGATCTCGATGGGGGAGCACTCACTGTGCTGAACGGCAAGGGCGGCAAGACGCGGCGGGTGCTGCTGCCTGCCTCCTTGATTGCGGACCTGCGGGAACTGGGCGTGCAGACGCCGGACATCCTGGTGATTGGCCGCACGCCGGAGGCCGCCCGCGCCCGGCTGAGGACGCTCTGCAAGCGGGTGGGCGTGCCGTACCTGGGCCTGCACGCCCTGCGGCATACCGCCGGAACACGCTTGGTCAGGGCTGGCTTCCAACTCCAGGACGTGGCCGAACACCTGGGACATAGCGACGTGCAGACCGCCCGGACTTACGGCAAGTGGGCGGACGATCGACTCAAAGACCACATGCGCCAGAACTGAACTCTGTGCCGCTGCACCAGAGAGCCTCCCAGCCAGGAAAGCAGCCAACGGCCAGAGACCCTTATGCTTCAGTACTGGACACCTTCATCTTCTTGGTCTGCTCTCCAGAATCTGGACAGTATTGGGCAGAGACCCCAACTCACGCCTGATACGAACTCTCCACATCGACTCGTCCAGTTGCTGGATTTCGGACCAGTGATGGCGGACCCGGCACCGTACGCCGTGGTGGTCGAGCCGCTGGTCGGGAAGTTCCGTGTCCTCTTTTACTTCTGGACGCGTCTGACCGCCCAGCGGCAGGCGTTCGTGCAATACGGACCCCGATTGAATAGGCTGCAAATCCCGCCCGGTCCGAGCGGATGCGACTCGTAGAGCTGCTCCGCAGAGGAGGAGAGAAACGCCCCTCCGGACGTGGAGCTGGCAGGGGTGATGACGTTCCGGATTGTCAGCGAAACGAACGGCAGTCCGTGCAACTTCAAGGGAGAGGCGATCCTGGCAGTGTGGGCCGTGCTCAGGGTGGGGTGACTGCCCCGGTGGAGACGCTTGCCCTCGTGACGACCCGCAGCGAGGACACGGTCCGGGTGCCTGGTGCGTCAGGGTCGTCGTCTGCCCGGTCCTGGTAGCGAAGTGAGCTGCTCTTCCTGCACAGTGCCTCTTCTCCGTGCCCGTTCCGATCAGTACCATCGGTACATGCCACCTCTCCGCATCCGGGTGCTGACAGTCCTGACCTTTCTGTCGCTCAGTTCTGCCGGAGCCCAGGCTACGTCCGGCGCCGCCCTGTACCGCGAGGGGCAGCTGGACGCCGCGTTCCGCGCCCTGCAACCCGAAGCGGCGCGGGGGGACGCGCAGGCGCAGTTCCTGCTGGGTGAACTGCATTACAACGGGTTCGCGACGCCCCGGAACCGACCAGAGGCGCTGCGCTGGTACCGCCTGGCCGCCGCGCAGGGATACGCCCCCGCTCAGCTGTTGGTGGCTGAGATGCTCCTGGACGACGGCCGCTCGCCTGCCGAGTGGCGGGAAGGCGAGGCGGCCCTGCGCGGCGCGGCGGAGCAGGAGCTCCGCGTGCCGGACGGCGCGCCCGCTGACGCCCGTCGCTCCCTGACCGCGCTGCTGCTCGGGGAGTTCCTGCCGGAGGCGCGGGTGCGCCACCCGGCGCAGGCGGCGGCCCTGCTGGCCCGCTGGGCGGACGGCGGGGACGCCATCAGCGCGCAGAAACTGGCGGACCTGTACGAGGCGGGCGTGGACGACCCGGACCCGGCCAGGCGCCTCCCGGCGGACCGGGAACGCTTCCTGTTCTGGACGAACCGGGCCGCGACCATGCCGCAGGACGGGCCGTCCACCCGCGGACCGCGCCTGACCGCCGAGGCGGCCCAGCTCGAACAGGCGGGCGACCTGAACGAAGCCATCAAGGTGTACTGGGAAGCGGCCGACCTGGGCCACGTCCCCGCCATGCTGCGCCTCGCGGAGGTGCTGCTCGCCACACCCGACCGGAAGGGATCGGGCCGGTTCTGGCTGGAACGGGCCGCCGAGCGTGATTCGGCCGAAGCGAACCTCCTGCTCGGCCAGCTGCTCCTCGACGAAAGGGACGCGGTGCGGGCCGCGCATCACTTCGAGGTGGCCACCCGCGGCCAGTACCGCTCCGAGGACACCCGGCAGGCCGCGGCGCTGGCCCTGGCGCGCCTGCTGGCCGCCGGCGCGCCGGACCTGCCGGCCGACGTGCCCCGCGCGGTCGAGGTGCTCCGGTTCTCTGCCCGGACGCCAGAGGCCCTGAATGTCCTCGCGGACCTGCTCCTCGCGCAGCCCACCTGGACGGCCCTCACCGTGAACGACGCCATGAACGCCCGCCTGAAGGCGGCGCTGGGTGGGCTCCGGTCCGCGCAGCGCACCGTGATCTGGGATCACTTCACGCGGCGGTACCCGGAGTCGCCACGCTGGCAGCCTGCCGCGGCAGATCTGCAGACCATGGTGGATTGGGTCAGGCGGGACGCGCAACTCGGAGACGATCGGGGACTGTACCTGCTGGCGCAGCTGACGCTCCACGGCCTGCACGGCATCCCGGCCAGTGAGTCGGTCGCACGTGACCTGCTCAGCCGGGCTGTGGCTGCCGGTTCCTCGGATGCCTCCCTGACACTGGATTACCTGACGGCTCCGCCTCCCACTACACGCGTGACGGCGCAGCAGGCGCAGGCCGCCCTGAAACTCGCGCAGGACGGGCGCCGGGACGCGCAGATATTTCTGGCGTCCATATACCTGTCTGGCAACGGTGTGCCGCGAGACCTGCGTCAGGCGCTCAGATGGACGGTGACAGCCGCCGAGGGGGGGGACGTGGATGCGATGCTGGCGGCATCGGTGCTGTACAGGGCAGGCATCGGCACGCCGCACGACAGTGCCGCCGCGAGTGCCTGGCAGGTGAAGGCCGTCCGCGCCGGGGTGCCCCCTGCGGAGCGAACCAAGCTCGGCGCGTGGTACGCAGACGGCATCGGGCTCAAACCGGACCCGGCGCGGGCGGTGGCCCTGTACCGGGACGCCGCTGAATTCAACGAACCGGTCGCCAAGCTTCTTCTGGGCCGCACTTTGCTCTTCGGAACCGGCGTCACAATGGACACCCAGGAGGGCGTCCGGTGGATCCGGCTCGCAGCCGAACAGGGCGTGGTCGACGCGCAGATCCTCCTGGGAGATCTGTATGCCGCAGGGCAACACGTCCCGAAGGACGCGGAGCTCGCGGTGACCTGGCGGCGCCGCGCTGCCGATCAGGGAAGTATGCGTGCCCTGACGGAACTGGCGTGGATGGCCCTGGATGGAGAAGGCCTGCCCCGCGATCCGGCGCAGGCCCTGCAGTGGGCGGAGACGGCCGCGGCCCGCGGCTACCGCGATGCGCTTCTGGTGCTGGCCAACGTGTATGGCGCAGGGCGCGGCGTGCCCCGAAATGTCATCAAAGCCGTAGAGTACAGCCGTCAGGCTGCGGAACGCGGAAGTGTGACCGGCGCCTACAACCTCGGCATATCCTACCTGACGGGCACAGGAGTCGCGCGTGATCTGGCGCAGGCCCGCGTGTGGCTGGAACGGGCGCAGGCCCTGGGCTCTGCGGAGGCGGCAGCCCAACTCCGCCGCCTCGCCCCCTGACGCGGCACCTCGCGGTCTGCTGCATCACAGCTTGAACCACCCGTAAGCAGTTCGGGAGGCCGTGTCATACGGACTCCGATTGAATGGCTTGCAAAACCCGTCCCATCCGAGCGGATGCGAGTGGGAGCAGGGCGGGTTCCGGACGTGGAACTGGCAGGGGCGGTGAAGTTCCGGATTGTCAGCGCAACAAACGGCAGTCCGTATCAGATTGGCCTCTCCAGGAGGATGGGATGACGACTGCCGACGTAGTTCAGGACAACCGGAGAACGTCTCTGTCCATTCCGGTTCACCTGCCGCACCCTGAAGTCATGCGCGTCCTGTTCCCTCTGCTGCTCGGCCTGAGCCTCGCTGCCTCCGCCCCCGTGCCCCCCTTGAACCCGGCCGGGGAGGTGGACGTCGGCGCGCCCGCCCAGAGCGTCGCCCTGAGCGCCGACGGCCGCACCCTCGTGGTCGGCACCGCACGCGACGTGCAGCGCCTCGATCCCAGGACGCTGCGCTCCCTGAGCGTCCTGCCCGGCAGTGACGGCGGCGGGTGGGGCGCGACCTTCAGCCGGGCGGGCCGACTGGCCGCCGCCGGCATGAGCCGCGGTGTGACCGTCTGGGACGACCTGCGGCGGCCACCACGCACGCTCGACTCGCCCGGCGGGCGCGTGTTCGCCCTCGCGTGGCACCCGGACGGGCAGCGGCTCGCGCTGGGCGACGCGGGCGGGTACTGGCAGGTCACGCCCGGCGGGCCGCGCGGCCAGCTGCGCGGCGACGTGATGGCCGCCGCCTGGAGTCTGGACGGCCGGACGCTGTTTCTCAGCACCGGGCAGGAGGACAGCGCCACGTACGCGCTGGACGCCATCACAGGCCGGGTCCGGTGGCGGCAGCAGAACGTCCCCGCCACGCACACCCGCCGCGCCTACTACGGCCTGGACGAGGTGAACGGCCTGAGCCTCTCCCCGGACGGGCGCATCCTGGCCAGCGCGCATCAGGACGGGCGGGTCCTGCTGCGTGACGCCGCGACCGGCCACCTGCGCCGCACCCTCACGGGCGGCGAGGACACCCGCTGGGCGGCCTTCACGCCGGACGGCACGCAGGTCGTCGCGGTGGGCGAAACGGGCCGCGTGAACGCCTGGACAGCCGCCGGGCAACCGGCCGGGCAGGCGCAGGTCGGCGGGGAGCTCTGGCACGTCCTCGTCCTGCCGGACGGGCGGGCACTGACGGCCGGAGCGGACGGCGCGGTACGCGCCTGGACGCTCCCCACCCAGGTTCGCTGACCGGGTAGCGTGAAGGCGTGATCATCCTCGACTCTGCCCTGGCTGCCCGGCTGCTCACCGACCCGGACACACGGCACATCCTGGCGGCCTTCCAGGGGAACGGGCAGGTGATCGCCGACGCGGCCCGCGCGCTGAACCTGCCGCTGGAGACCGTGCGGTACCGAGTGCGGCGCGCCGTGCAGGCGGGAGTGCTGGTCGCGGCGGGTCGCCGCGCGCGGCGTGGGCGGACGCAGACGGTGTATCGCCTGCCACTGCCGGTGTTCGTGCCGGGCCTGCAGGTGCCCGGCGGGCCGGACACCCTGCTGCATCCGGATGAGGACGCCTTCCTGGCGCAGGTGCGGCGCGTGCGGGCCGCGCTGCTCGCCGGGAGTGGGTGGGGCCTGCCCGTCACGGCGGGCACCCCAGACCTGGTGGCCGAACTGGCCCGGCCGGAGCAGCGCGGCGCGACCATGGACGCCCTGCGGACCACGAGCGCACCTGCCGTGGTGGACATTAGCAGTACCCTGACGCTGAGTGCCGAGGACGCCAAGGCCCTGCAGGCCGAACTGCTGGACGTCTACGCCCGCTACGCGGCCCGGCAGCGGCCCGGCGCGGCGCATCTGCTGGGTCTCACGCTGTACCCGGCGTCTCCATGAAAGAACAGCTCTGCACATCCTGCACAGACGGCAAGCCAGTCGAAGAGACCCGAATTACCGCTCCAGATCCATCCACTGCGCGCGACCGCTCGCGGTGAACTGCACGCTCTGCCCTTCCTGCACGCCGCGCCCCAGTTCGCGCGTGGGCGCCACAATGACCCGGTTGCCGTCCTGCACGGCGGACAGCTCACGCCCCTTCCAGGCCACTTCCCCGCTGTAGATCTGCCCTTTATTCGCGGTGGCCACGTAGAGCCCGTTCCAGTCCTGCCCGCGCTTCTCCAGGGCCTGTTCGGCCTGCTGCAGGGCCCTGACCGCCTGGCGGTCGCTGATCTCCAGCAGCATCCGGCGCAGGCCCTCGTTGTCTCCCCGGGCGGATTCGATGCTGACATGGATCATGCGCGCCTGGCTCACGACTGAGAAGTTCAGCTGGTGGCCCGCTTCTACCCCCAGTTCGCGCATGAATTCGCGTTGCGTGCGGCCGTTGCCTTCGCGGAAGGGATGGGCGGCGTTCATGTCCCCCATCAGCTCAGCGGCCTTCCCGGCGAACTCCGGCCGGGACAGGCCGCGCAGCTGGTTGTCTCGCTCCAGCTGGCGGAAGGTGTCCCGGAGGAAGGGTTCGACCATGGGACCATCGGCAAAGCGGGTCCCGCCCTTCATCAGCCCCGCAGGGGGCATGAAGCGCTCGCCCTGAATGGTCGTCCACTCGCCGCGGGTCTTGCCCGCCCACTCGTACACGTCGCCGAACGCGCGGCGGTGGATCCCGCGCAGGTGGTCCAGATCAAAGCGGCCCACCGGCTGCTCCAGCTGCTGCATCTGGGCCAGGCGCACGGTGCTGATGGCGGTCTCGCGGGCCTGTAACTCGGCGGCGTCCGTGATGCCCAGGCGGTTTTTGAAGGTGCCGTTCTCCTGAAGGTAAGGATCGGCCGCCACGGTCAGACAGTCAGGGACGGCGGGCTGGAAGTGGGGCCGTCTTCAGGCGCTCGACCACTTCATCCGCGCTCAGCTCGCCGCGGACGTACCCGTCCAGGTGACCTTCAAACGCGGGGTCGATGGACAGGCCTTCCAGGCGCGCTTCATGCCGGGCGTGCTCAAGCGCTTTGCGCCGGGCCTCCTGGGCCAGGATCGGGGAATCCAGTACAGTCATGCAACACCTCCTGCTCGTGCTACACGCAGAATATCATGAAGCGGGTGGCTCAGGTGCCGTCTCCGGCTCCAGTTCTTCCGGGCGTTCCGGCTCGTCCGGCCCGGTGGGCGACGTTTCCTGCGCTTCGAGAGAGGCCCTGAGCAGGTCAATCATTTCCGCGTTGGCAAGGTCATGAGGATTCATGCGCTCTGATTGTGACCCATGTCGACCGGTGTGTGCGCCGCATCGTTGCTTGACACCTCATACGGATTCCGTTTGTTTCGCTGACAGATCGGAACATCACCGATCTGCCAGCTGCACGCCCGGAGGGGCGTTTTTCTCCTACTCGCTCCGCTCGGACCCAGCGGGCTTTGCAGCCCATTCAATCGGAGTCCGTATCAGGCCGACAGAGAAAGAAACCGGCTGAACAACTGGAGGGTCGGGGTGAGGCAGGGCAACTGCTGTCCCACGACGGCCAGCTCGTCGCTGTGGCGTCTGAGGGTCTGGCAGTCATCCAGGCTGAGTTCGAGAGGGGGAGCTGCCCGGTAGGCCGCGTCCAGCGCCGCCGTGGCGAGATCCCAGTCCTGTTGCTGCGCACGGAGCACAGCGTTCTGGTACAGCGTCAGAGGTGAATTCATGGGCACCTGGTCATGCGGGGATGAGATCGGCAATGGTGTACATGCTGCCGGGATGGATGAGTCGTCCGGGGGTGGGAAAGGGTCCGCCGGGGCAACGGTGGGTCCGTCGGCGGGCCAGCGCGCCATTCATCTCGAACAGGGCGGCCTGAGCACGCTCGGCGGTGTCCCTGGTGGCGCCGGGCAGCACCAGACTCAGGGCATAGAGGCAATCTGCGCTCTGCGTCGCCAGGTCACGGCCGGAGAGACGCTGAAAGTCCAGGATGTAGACGTAATCGTCGTTGTGCAGGGCCTCGCGCAGGGCGCGGGTGATGTGCGGATGGGTCGCTTCCGGGCCGCACTGCAGGGTCAGCAGGGTGGCGTCGCGCTGTGCCAGGGCGACACTGACGCGCTGCGTGCTGGTCAGTTCAGCCTCCGTGAGCAGGCGCGCGGCCAGCCCCCCCTGGCGCATGCGGGTGATCAGGCAGTGGCGGTCGGTGCCGCGCGTCCCTGTCGTCCGGGGAGAGCCGTGAACGCGACCTATGGACAGAACACAGGGAGCACGGACGGCCCCGGGTGGGTGGTGGTACAGCAGGCGGCCCCGCTGTCCGGGCGCCAGTTCGGTCTCGAGGAGCGCGGCGAGGAACTGACTGCAGTGTGTCCGGGCCTCGGCCGCGCTGCGCAGCGATTCGGGCAGGATGAATTCGAGGTGGAGGGTGGGTGGGTGACTGGAACTTGAGATTGAAAAAGGACGGGACGGAGTCAATCCGGTGAGCGTGGCTGCGCTCACCTGACCACTGTTCAGGACTTGCCCCATGAACGGATCGTAAAGTCATGGCAGAAAGAGGGGCTGACAGGGAGGCGACTGCTTGATGAGTACCGCATGTGAAGGTCTGTCGGCCTGCCTGCTCAGCGGATCTCCAGCATCCTTGCAGCCAGTCCTTTTGGCGTCAGGTACCCTTCCAGCAGGGCGCGAACAGCAAGCTCCACCTCTTCGAGCGCCCCGATCATGGGGTACATCGCCGACGTACTGGGCCGCACACCATAGCTCTGCACGACCGAACGGGCACGGAGGTGATAGGCCTCCTTCTGGTGCGTCAACAGGCCGTAGGCAATCCGCACGGCCGAGACAGGCTGCCTCCAGACCGTGACCTCACCCACCTGTTGCCGCAGTTCCTTCTTCTTGCGGCGGCTGCCACCAGGGTCACTCTGCACAAACGAGAAATCACGGCGCAGGTCAAAATCCAGGGCCCGGAGCACCAGATCACAGGCGTACACCGGCGGCAGCACCACGTCATCAAACACGACGTTCTGCTGGCCCACCTTCAGCACGTCCCGGATGGCAAACGCACAGGCACCGACCGGTTCCGGCATGAGCGCCAGATACGCCGCGGCGGTCGGGTGCCAGCGGTGCAGCAGCCGCGCCAGGCCGGGCGCACTCGCGTACCGCCGCTCCTCGACCTCGGCGAACACCTGCCGCAACCCCGCCTCCATCCGCGCCACGGACCAGTCCCCCGGCGCGGCCCAGGTCAGCGCCAGGTCCAGTCCGGCGCCAAGCGACAGCACCCGCAGGTCAAACAGTTCCGCCGGCACGTCACCGATCCGTTCGAGCGCCCCCGCCGCCGCCGAGAATTCCCCGCGGCCCAGGTGGGCCGTCGCCGCCGCCCATTTCGCGAACGCGCGCTGCCACTGGTAGATCCGCCGCCCCTCATCCTCCGCGAGGCGGCAGAGCTGAATGACGGTGGCGAACTGACTGGCGCGCTCCTCCGCTTCCCGGCCCTCACGCGGCAGGGCGGTGGCGCGCATCATCCCGCGCATGACCTCCGTCATCCAGCCGGACGGCTCTTCACCCGGCAGCGTGGGGAACACGTCACCCTCCAGCCCACCCACCCCCCAGAAGGCCGCCTTCTGCTGCAGGAGCGAGCGGGCGCGCTGCTCATGGACGCCGTCCACCCGCTGCGTCAGATCGGTCAGGGTCGCGACCGCTTCCGGGTAATTGCCCAGGAGGAACAGGCTGTTGGCCAGGGCCAGTTCCGTGAAGCGCCATCCGTACCGGAACTGCTGCCGGCGGTCGTCCTGGGCCAGGGCGATCGTCGTCTCCACGTGCCCGGCCGCCGAATGACAGGAGATCAGGGAGGCCCGGGTCCGGGCGACCGACACGGCCCCCTTGATCTGCTCCGCCAGGAACAGCGCCTGCGAGGCGTACTGCAGGGACTCCTCAAAGTTCTGCTCGTTGAGGTACAGGACCGCTGTGGGAAGGTAGATCCCAATCTGGGCCTCGATCAGCAGGTCCGTGACCGGCACCTGCGACAGTCGCCGGAGCGAGAACGCCAGCGCGCCGCGCATCTCCGCCAGGCGGGCATGCATGTGCGCGCCGCCCTCCATCATGATGTTGACCGACCGCTGGTAGACCGCGAATCCCTTGGCCACTTCGTTGGCCACGACGTTACTCATGGTCAGGCACCGCTTCAGCAACCGGTCGTACTGCGGCGTGCTTCGCCAGTAAGAAACGATCAGCGCCCGGATGTACGCGGTGTCTGAGCCGATGCCCTCCAGGGCGTCCACGATCTGCTCGGGTGGAACATGCTCGATCTGCTCGATGAACCAGTCCTGGAAGACCTGCGAGGAGTCGAGATCAACGGCGTGAACGTCCATCTCTTACCCGGTGACAGCGACCAGCCGGCGGTCAGTCCTTGTCGGCATTGATCGCGATGCAGCAGGCGGCTTTTGCCGCCTGAACGACGTGCCCTCTGGTCCCAGCGGCGTACGCTGATCCCAGGCCAATCAGAAGGACAAGAGCGTACCCAAGCAGTTTCTTCATGGTGAGCCCCCTTATGACAACCAGTCTTCCAGCACGGACCTTGCCAGGACCAGTTGATCCCGCTGAAACGGGAAGGTGATGCCAGCCTCGGCAAAGATGCGCTGCGCTCCAACGGTTGCGCCCAGCAGCATACTGCACTTCAGGCGCGTCAGGGCCGCCGTTCTGTCTTCGCGGTAGGCATGCACGAACTGCAGCGCCGCGAGCATCGCGACCGCGTAATCGATGTTGTAGAAGGCGTACTTGAAGGTGTGAGGCTTCTGCCACCGCTTGCTCAGGGTGTCCTCCAGCCCGCTCCAGTCCACCCCGGAGGTGCGGGTCAGTTCCCGGTACCGGGCGTCAATCTGATCGGTGGTGGGGGGCCGCTGCTGGTAGAGCCACAGGTCCAGCCGGGTGCGCTCTTCAATGTCACTGAAGCGTTCCATGATGCGCTCCACCGTCGAGCGCAGGTACCACTGCCGCTCCTCTGCGCTGACCTCCTGCACCTCGAAGAATTCCAGCAGGCCGATGTAGGTGAACACGAAGGCGTAAAACTCCTGCACTTCCCAGAAGCCCGTGAAATCCCAGAACACGTGACCGGGCACACCGGAGAGGCTGTGATGGTGCGCGGCGTGCCCCAGTTCATGCAGCAGGCCCCGGAAGGACTCCACCCCACCGGAGAAGTTACAGACGAGCACCGAGCGCCCCCTGTCGAGGTCATGGGCGCAGATGTTGCCGTTCGGTTTTCCCGGCCGGGGCGCGAGGTCAAATCCGCCGTGGTCACGGATCTGCCTGACCACCTCGCCGAACTGACCGTCGATGCGGTTCAGGACCCGTTCGGCAGTCGGCACGTACTCTTCGATGGGCAACGCAGCGGTCGTGGGGGCCGTGAGCGCCACGTCCAGATCCCAGGGGCGCAGGGACGGCACGCCCAGCGCTCCGGCCCGGTGGTCACGCAACGCCCGGTCCACGTTCTGGAACACCTCGCCGATGGCTTCGAGCAATGCCTCGGTGCCCGCGATGGTGTCTGCCCGGCTGGCCCAGTGCAGACTGGCGTAGTCCGGAGCACCGCTCTCCACCGCAATGTCCTGCCTCACCTGCAGCAGGCGCCCCAGGAGGGCGTCCAGCTCAGGCACGCAGGCCAGTTCCGCTGCCCTGATCTGCCGCCAGAGCACTTCACGCTCCGCCCGCTCCGGCGTTGATCGCAGCCGCGCCTCCGCGTCCGCCACGGTCAGGGACTCGCTCCCGTACGCCACCTGCTGACGCCCGACGATCACCTGGTAGTCCCTGATCAGCTGACGCTCCGCGGCGCGCAACTGCAGCAGGCGCGCGGACGGTTCCGGTTCCTCCTCCAGTGCCGCCGCCACGGCCGGGTGCAGGTCCGCGAGTCCACTAGCCAGCGCCAGACGCTGCAGCTCACCGTCGAGACGTTCGAGCTCGGGCAGCCAGTGCTCCGAGAACCGGCGGTGCAGCGCCTCCGTCTCCCCGTGCTCCGGCCGGGTGTGCTGCGCGACGATCTGCTCCAGCCACAGGCTCTGAATCCGGCATTTCAACTGATTCCAGTCCTGGAACCAGCCAGGCAGGGCGTCCTGGCCTGGCCCGAGGTCCGCCAGGGCCCGCTGCGCGTCAACGATGGCCTGTGCCCGGCGGTCAAGGTGCTGCAGTGCGGTGGGCATGCCGTAATGTATAGCGAGACCCCAACCATGCCCGCTGCGCCACGCCTCTGCCCGTCTGATCAGATGCTCGCGGCCGTTCCAGTCCTGATCCTGGCGGCGGTCGCGTCAGCCCATGTCTGGCGCTGGCATCACGAACAGGTCAGCGCCTGGCGGGGTGGGGGTTTCGGCATGTACGCCACGGTGAATGACCAGCGGGGCCGCCGCGTCTCCCTGCTCGTCCTGGACCGGAGCGGGCACTGGCAGCAGGTGGAGGGCCCCCGGTCACTCCGGGGCGTCAGTGAGACCCTGATGCTGCACCCCTCACGAGCCGATCTGCGGGCGTACGGTCAGGCCGCCGCCTGCAGCCCCGAGCTGCGGCAGACCCCGCGCCGCCTCATCGCCCTGAAAGTCGAGTACCGGGAACTCACCTTCGATCCTGAGCGCTTCACCGTGACCAATACCCTGAAGGAGTCCGTGCGCCTTGCGCCCTGCCATTAACGCGGTCCGCTGGTGGACGGGCCTCTGCGATCAACTCGACGGGTGGCCCACGCTCGGCCTGATGACCCTCTTCGTGCTGGCAAGGTACAGCAGCTTCGGGGATCAGGTGCAGACCATCTACGCCTGCCTCCTGGCCGTGGCCATCCTCCTGCGGCAGGTGCTCCACGAGCAGGTGTTCTGGTTCACCGTACTCCTCGCCGCCGCCCTGCCTGTCGCCAACAACTGGTGGGTGCCTGGAGGGCACACCTTCCTGCTGCTGTACTGGATCTGCGCTGTGTTCCTGTCGTTCTTTGCACGCGACCAGCGCGGCATGCTGGCCGTCTCCGGCCGGTACCTGATCGGCGCCACGTTCCTGTTCGCCGCGCTGTGGAAGTTCATCTCCCCGGAATTCCTCGACGGGACGGCCATGCGGTACTTCATGTCAACCACCATCCCGATCGGGGTCACCACCCAGCCGGTGACTGGCCTGACGCAGGATCAGCTGCAACACAACATCCAGACCATCACAAGTCTCCTGAACCAGAGCTCGACCTTGACCGTCCCCCTGATCAGACCGCCGAACATTGCGCTCACCGCCGAGGTGTTCACGCGGCTGACCCAGGTCCTTGAAGTCGCGCTCGCGGTCGTCTTTCTGGCACCTCTGCCACGGCACAGGGTCGTCTGGCGGGATCTGGCCCTGATCCTGTTTTTCATCACCGCGTACAGCGTCCTGCCGGTCCCCAGCTTCGCGGTCCTGCTGGCCTGCATCGGTTTTGCGAGTGCGTCGTCACCCGTGACCCGGGCGTTCTTCGTGCTGGCCTTCTTTCTCTGGCAGCTCATCACGCTTCCGTTCGGCAGCTGATGAACATGGTGAGGCACACCGGCGGTTAAGTACGTCGAAGCTAACATTGCGAGATTCCGGGAAGGCGCCGGAATCTCTCCATTCCCGCTTCAACGTACTTCCTCTGCTCCGCGCTCCGCGCGATTTATCTAAAAGATAAACGCAGTGTCCTTAACAGCATGCGGGCAGCGTTTTCGTTCCACCCGCCGTTGTCCCCGGCAACCCGCCCGACGCAGCGGTGCTGAAGAGTGCCTGGCAGCGGCTTACCAGAACGGCGGTCGCGCCGCGTCTCTGTGCACACGGTCAACCTCACGGAACGCGAGGCCGGCGAGCACGCCGAGCAGCTGGAGCAGGAGCAGCAGCAGGCCAGCCAGGAGTGTCAGCGCGCGCCAGCTGATCCAGACTGCACGCCTGAGCATGGTCACAACGTCGTGGTTGGTTAGCATCTGTCTCACCTCATACGGATTCCGATTGAATGGGCTGCAAAGCCCATTCAATCCGAGCGGAGCGAGTAGGAGCCGAAGCGGGTTCCGGACGTGGAGCTGGCAGATCGGTGGTGTTCCGATCTGTCAGCGAAACAGACGGAATCCGTATCACACCCTCAGTTCCCGGTACGCCGGCACCTGACCCTGGCGGTGCCGGTCCATCGCCCTGGGCAGATCGTACAGGTGATACACACCGCGCGCCGCGACGATGACCAGCCACCGGAAGATGGGCGGGTCATACACCGGGCTCAGCGCTTCGTTCTCGACCAGGTCCTGGAACGTGTTGCCGTGGGCTGTGGCCACGGTCTTCACGCCCAGCTTGGAGGCCTGCCGGATCACGCGGGCGTCGTCCGCGTAGCCGATCTCATCCACGACCAGGACGCGGGGGTTCAGGCTGCGGACCGCTTCCCAGATCACGTCGGCCTGCTGCGCCTTGATGGCCACCTGCACCCGGTCGGCGTATCCGATGCCGGGGTGCGCGCGGCGGCCGTCGCCGCTCAGTTCGGCGCTGGTGTCCACGATGACGCAGAACGCGCGGATCTGCTCGGCGATCAGCCGGGCGATGTCACGTTCCAGGGTGCTCTTGCCACTGCCGGGCGTGCCCATGATCAGCAGGCTCGCGTCCTCGTCCAGGTAGGGCTTCAGGGGCCACGCCACGCCCTGCAGGAAGCGGCCGATACGGACGGTGACGCCCTCGATGGTCCCGTCGGCGTTCCGGGTGCGGTAGAGGCGGTGGCAGGTGCCTTCCACGCCCTTGCGGCCGTCATCGCGCCAGTTCATCACCTTGGCGTTGATGTCCAGCAGGTGATCGTTGTCCACGGTGATCTCGTCGAACACTTCCCAGCGGTCACCCATCAGCACCATCAGCGGCCGCCCGTAACGCAGTTTGATCTCGTCGACCGTGTCCATGATGGGCCGCAGCAACCCCGCGACGTCGCCCGGCAGGAACCGCAGCAGGGTACCCACGTCATCGGTGATGCGCTGCACAGGCTCGCGTGACAGCGCAGGGGCGGCAGCGAGGGTGGTCACTCCGCCTCTCCGGTACCGCGGCGGCCTGTGACCACGAGTTTGAGCAGGTCGTTGCTGGCGGTGAGCGCGCGGGTCTGCGCTTCCGTGGCGGCCAGCTGGGCGCGCAGGGTGTCACGGATGGTCAGCAGCAGCCTCAGGGTGGCCACCACGGCGAGGATGAACAGCGCCGCGATGATGCCCCGGGCGTCGAAGAAGGGCAGCGCCAGGCCCAGCAGGGTCAGGGCCAGCAGCAGCAGCAGGTACGGGCTGCGGATGAGGCTCTGCACGAGCCTGGGCAGCAGGGCGCTCCTGCGGGCGGGAGTCAGGTCGGCGTCGTGGGTGTGGGTGGTCATGGCGTTACCTCCGGGTCAGGCGGCTGAGGGCGTCCACGGGGGACAGGCGTGTGGCGGACTTCAGGGCTGAGGTGAACCACCCGGCGTACACGCGGGTCTGGGCGGCACTGGCCGCGGCGGGGGGCGCGGACGTGGCGCGGCCCAGGTTCGGGGCGGCGTAGGCCACGCCGTCAATCAGGACGATCCCCACCGGACTGTTGACGTTGGCCTCGAACACCGGCACGCCCGCGAGCGCCAGGCTGGGCACGTAGCTGCTGGAGGACCTGGTGAAGTACGGGACGGTCAGCAGCAGCACGCGCCGGCCGTAGTTGACCTTCGCCTGCCGGAAGCACTCGGCGAGGTCCGCGGACTCCAGGGCGGGCAGGTAGGCCACCACCTGCACGCGGCTGGTCGTCATCTGAAGGCACAGGTCCTGCAGGCTCACGCTGCCCTGGGCCTGGGCGGTCCCCAGGCTCAGCAGCAGCGCAGGCAGGAGGCGGCGCATCATAGGGACTCCGACTGAATGGTTGTTTCAAACCATTCAGTTCGAGCGGATGCGAGTGGGAGCAGAACGGGTTCCGGGCGTGGAGTTCGCAACCCGGTGAAGTCCCGGGTTGTGAACGAAGCAGACGGAATCCGTATCACTTGCCCTTCATTGCTTCGGCCACACCGCCGAAGAAGGACGCGAAGCGGCTTGGTGTGGCCAGCATGATCCCGATGGAGACCATCATGCCTACGATGGAGACGCTCAGGCCCCAGAACGCGCTCTGGATGGTGTTGACGATGCCGTTGAACAGGTCAGAGATCACGCCCAGCCGCTGCGTGAGCACGTCCGACATGCCGGTCAGCAGCCGCTCGACCCAGCCGCCCCCCTGCACCTCGGCGCACGGATCGGCCTGCAGGTCACCTGCGGGCGTGGCCGCCTGGCAGTTCGCAACGCTGTCCAGAGCCTGCTGCTGCACGTCCTGGGAGGCGCGGGTGGCCTCATCCTGCGCCTTGACCCGCTGAATGCTGAGGTGCTGGGCGTAGTAGTCCATCGTCTTCGCCGGCTCGACGAACGACTTGTTGAGACTGACGGCCAGGAACAGCGGCAGCAGCAGGATGGTGAACCAGGACGCGAAAAACGTCCCGAACACCGTCCAGAGAATCCGCGTCGAGCCGAAGTTGATGGCCGCGAAGCCCAGCGGCAGCACGTAGATGCTGGCCAGCACCAGGAGCCCGGAGACGGTGACCACGAACGAGTACGCCATCAGGATGTAGTTCAGGAAGGACATGGCGACGTTCATCCTGCCGAGCACCTGGGCGCCGCTGCGGAGGCTGGCTGTTTCCAGCCTGCCCGCGGTGCCGGCGGCGGCCAGGCCCGCGCTGATCTTCTCGCCCTTGGCGGCCAGGGCCATGCCACGCGCGGAACGGATCGCCACGCCGGTTCCGCCGGGGATGGCCACCAGGGACGCGCTGGAGACCACCTGCCCCATCAGGGCGTACATGCCCGCCTGGGCCTCCTCGATCCGCACGTCCATGTCTTTTGCGAACGTGCGCCGTGACCAGTCGTACGTCGCGCCCCACTGGTTGAACATGATGGCGCTGAAGGACCACGGCACTTTCGTGCCGTTGGCGAAGTTGAAGCACAGGCCGAGCATGAGGCCGCTGACGATCATGTTCATGAACGCCCCCTTGATGGCGGTCTCGCTGGCGATCACGGCCGCGCGCCACAGGGAGAGGGCGAAGCCCACCACGGTCAGGACGCCGGCCAGGCTCAGCACGTAGCCGGGCAGGTTGGCCTTGCGGGGAATGTCGGCGTAGTCACGCAGGGTGGCCACGGGGTCGCCGAGCACGAGTTGCTGGTACTGGTTGAATTTGCTGTGCTCCAGGTACTGCGTGATGGAGTCGGCCGGGTCCGGCACTTCCTGCTGCGCGGACGTCTGCCCCAGCGTGAGGGCCATGAGCATGATCAGGAGTTGCAGGGCGCGGGTCATGGGGCCAGGTCCTCCAGGATGCGGGTGGTGCTCACGTCCGGGTCGAGCATGCTGGACGCGGTCTGCACGTTGCGGTCCACCTGCTGCGCCACGTCGCGGGCCTCGTTCAGGGTCTGTTCTGCCTGCTGTTCGAGGTACTGCTTGAGTTCGTTCTCGGTGTCGGCCTGCTGCGCCTCGGCGCGGGCACGCGCCTGCGCGAGTTCCGAGTTGTTCAGCACGCCCTGCCTGGCGATCTCGGACAGCAGGCTCAGGACGGACGTGTTGTACACGGCGTCCGACTTCATGGCCTCCGTCATCACCCTGGCCTGGGCCACCGCGACTTCCCGCGTGGACACGGCACTTTCCGCGCTCCGGTACAGCTCGTCGGCCTGACCGGCCTGCACGCCGTTGCCGATGGTGCCCATGGCGTTGCTCATGGCTGGCGCCACGGTGTCTTCAATGGCCTTGATGCTCTGTTCCTGCACCTTCTTGACCCGCATGGCGGTGTCGGCGGCCTTGAACTTCTCGATGGTCTGCCCGAGGCGCCCCGCGGTCTGGGAGGCGTTGAAGATCGGGTTGACGTCCGCGAAGTAATCCGCCAGGCCGCCCGGGGTGCTGCCGGGCAGGCCCTGGTTGTCCTCCGGGGCGTACTGCCCGCGCGACAGCAGGGCGTTTTTCATGGCGCCCAGCATGGCGTTGCGGAAGTCACGGTAGGTGCCGCGCATCATGTCGTTCAGCTGATCGACCGTTTCGTTCAGGGAGCCCAGGCCCAGCTGCCCGGTCAGGTAGGAGGCCAGTTCCGTCACGTACCGGCCCATCACGTCCTGCGCGAAGCCCTGCCAGTCACCGTTGATGATGTTGTTGCTGATGAAGGTGTACATGCTGCTGACCGTGCACACCCATTGCAGGTTGCGGTCCCCGCCGTACTGGATGCCGCCGGACTGCCCGCCGCCGTTCACGTAGGTACAGGCCCGTTTCAGGGTGCCGCCCAGGTCGTCCCAGGTCAGGGCCTGAGCCTGCGCCGGGGCGGTCAGCCCGGTCAGGGTGGCCGCCAGGATGACGGCCCGCACGCAGCGCTGGTGCGTGGTCATACTGCCTCCTCGTCCAGAATGGCCTGCACGGCGTCTTTGAGGTTGCCGTACCGCTTCAGGTACTCGTCCCGTCTGGCCGCCTCGCCGGGCTCGCTGGTGAGGTACCAGTAGCTGCGGCGGGACTCCTCGACCTTGATGATGTCGCCGTTCTTGGGGCCGTCCTTGCTGCGGTAGATCAGGGCCCACTCCTTGTAGCCCCGGCCCTCCCTGAGCAGTGAAATCTCACGGCTCACGCTGCCCGGGAGCCTGAGCACGTCGCGGATGACCTGCTCACCGCCCTCCAGCCGGCCCAGCAGGTACCAGTAGATGGCTTCTTCCATGCCGGAGATGCGGTTCATGTCTTCAAGCGTCTGGGTGGCCAGGCCGAAGGCGAGGTTGCTGCTGCGGGCCAGGCGCAGGGTGGTGCTGACAAACGCCCGGTCCTCCTCGGTCTGGATCTGGCTGCCGAACTCGTCGATGAAGGCGATCTTGCGGACGCTGCGGGGCAGGCGCCGGGCGGCCTGCCAGATGCGGTCGTTCACGATGTGCAGCGCCACGCGCCGCATCTCCAGGTCGCTGTCGGCGATGCCGCTCAGGTCGTAGTACATGAACTGGGCGTGGGTGTTGACGTTGGTGGGCCGGTCCAGGATCGGTCCCCAGGGGGAATCCTCGCCCAGCACCGGCCGCAGCCGCAGGGCAATCGAGCGGGCCAGCGCCCGCTGTTCCGCTGCGATCGGCCCGCCGTCTCCGTACATCTCCATCGCGTTCAGGGTGGCGGCGAACTCGCTCAGCAGCGGGGAGCGGCCTTCACGCTTCACGCGGCGGTAGGTCTGACCCAGGGCCTCCAGGATCAGGGCCTTCTCCTCGCCCGCCTCGCGGCTGTTGCTCGACGGCGGCACGAAGTACCGCACCAGCGCGAGCAGGAAGGCCTGCTTCACCGCGTCCGGCTTCGTGTCCCCTTCCGGGAGGTCCATGGGGTTGAGCTGCGTCGCGGCCCCCGGGTAGAACGGCACCACGGCGCTGTTGTGCTTCTGATCGTCGCTCAGGCTCCCGATGAAGAACCTGAAGTCTTCCTTGCGGTCCACCACCGTCACGAAGGGATTGTGGGCGCGGATGTGGGCACTGAGCAGGCTCATGACCGTGAACGTCTTGCCGTACCCGGTGGGCGCGAACACGGCGAAGTGGTTGGCGTTTGTGGGCCCGGTGAAGAAGTCCACGTTGGCCAGACTGTTCTGCCGGGTGCGGACCACCCAGGTGGGCCGGTCACCACCCTTCCACGGCGCGACCGGCGGGAAGAAGTCAGCGGCGGTGGTTTCGGTGGCCTCGAACAGGAACGGCCCGCGCTGCCCGTTGAAGGGAATCAGCGAAAACCACTGGAAGAGGCTCTGGAAGTCGTGCTTGACCACCCCGGAGCCGGGCACGATGGCGCACGCGCTCACCGCTGATTCCCTGGCCTGCCGCAGCTCCTCGGCGCTGTCGGCGATCAGCACCAGCGTCATGCCGACGCGGTAGGTGTGGTCGCCGGTGGACGTCAGGTGCCTGATCGTCTGGTTGAGGTCGCGCAGTTTCGCCTGGGCCTTGACGTTCGGGGCTTCTTTCGTCCCTGACCCCATCTGCGAGAAGAGGCGGTTTTTCGAGACTTCCAGCTTCCTGTCGGTTTCCGTGGGGTCGTTGTGGTCGAACTCCAGCACCACGTAGTAGGTACTGGCCTCCAGTTTCTCCAGCACGCGTGCGAGCATGCCGGTCACCGTGCGCTGCGGCACCCGCGCCAGGCTCACGGTGCCCACGTGCTTGGGCTGCCCTGCAGGGCCGATCCGCAGGTGGCTCATGTCCTCGTTGTTCACCGGCGTCTGGAACAGCTGCTCTTTGAGGGTGAACAGCCGCTCACGTGGGCGGGCGGCCTCCCCTTCCGGCTGGTCAGGCACCACCCTGACGCGCTTCTCCGGCGGGACCCAGTTGGGTACGCGGCCACTGGCCCGGCCGGGATTGAGGTACCGGTAGGTCAGCTTGAACATCTCGTTGCTCGACATGCGCCGGGCCTCGTACCCCGCGTTCCGCAGGTAGCCCAGCAGGCCAGCGGCGGCGGCGTCGGCCTTGCGGACCGTGGCCACCAGTTCCTCGGGGGTGGGGCGGGCTTCCTTGCTGTACTTCGCGGTGGCCCTGGACGTGCAGGTCATGAAAAAACGCCAGCGCTTCACCAGGTTCTTCTGGCGCAGCCCCTCCAGGTACTCGTACCGGTCCTGCGCCATGAGGTTGACCAGTTCATGCTCACTCGCTGGCACGTCCCGGTAGGGGTGCAGGTCCTCGGGCGGGGCGGTCTGCACCTCGATGTAGAGGCGGCCCCGCTCCTCCCGCGCGACGCCCTGTTGCAGGACGCCCTTCACCATCTGGTGCAGCTCGGCCAGCTTCTGGCTGGTCTGGAAGAGCCGTGAGGAGGGCTGAATTTCGATCCCCACCTCGGTACAGGGTTTGTCCCGGCCGCCGGGTCTGTCCAGAAACATCACGCCGTCCAGCAGGTCCCAGTGCGGCTGCTCCCGCAGCAGATTGCCGACTTTGAGTGGTTGCCCACCCTTCCCGAGGCGGCCGACCCGCGCCGGGGCAGCCGGGCGGGTCGGTCCTGGGGGCGCGGGCGCACGTTTGAAGCGGAACGTGGTCACGTGACCTCCTCGTCAAGTTCTCCGGGCCGCACCCGGTAGAGCGGGGTCGGGTCAGGATCGGGCTGCACCTCGTACAGGTCAGGCTTGAAGTACCAGTTCATCATGTGGGTCGCCATGCGCGGGTAGGGCGAGAGCAGCCGCTTGAACAGCATCAGGAGCACGTACACCACGGCCACGACGATCCCCGTGGCCAGCAGCTGGAAGCCGCTGGCGGCGATGAGTTTCTTCGTGACGTTGATGGTGATGAAGAACGTCAGGCCCAGCACCGCGATGTCGGTCGCGTCGAAAAACGCGATCAGCGGGGCCCGGCTGTCCGTCCGGTGCGCCTGGTGGGTCAACGGCTGCTCACTCATGGTCTGTGCCCTCAGCAGCCGGTGATGAACAGACCGGCGATGGTGGAGCAGCAGAGCACGGCCACCATGCCGATGAAGCCGCGCTTGAGGGCCACGGTGGAGTCCATCTGGCCGAAGTACTGGTTCCAGCCCCAGATCGCCACGCCGACCGCCAGCGCCACCCCGACGAAGATGGGGTTGGTCACGAAGCCCATCAGACCCGAGCCGTTGCTCCCGCAGACACCGTTTTTGATGATGTCGGAGGGATCGTTTTTCCCGCCCGAGGTCGCCGCGAGTGCGGGGGACAGCGCGCCGGTGACCACCATCATGGCCACCACGAACCGCCGCCACTGGGCTCCCTGGACCTGCAGCGCCATGCGAGAAGTCGCCCCCATCCTGTTGCCTTCCGTCATTTCACCCTCCATGTCATCCCATTTTTTTCGCCGCCTGGGCGTGGGTGTTTCGGAGTGTAAATGATGCAACTTTATAGATCAACTTATATACTCAGCCCATGACGACCACCCTGGACCGCGACGCCTACCGCGACGCCGCACGTCAGATCAGCGAGGCCCTGGGCGAACCGGTCCCCGAGGCGGATTCACCAGATCTGGAGCCGTTTCTTGAGCGGATGCGCCTGGAGCACCCCATCTACGCGGAGATGCTGGACGAGGCCCGGCCAGAACCGCCCGCGCCGGACCCGGAGGAGGCCGTGGGCACCGACGACCTCAACGACCTTCCCCTCAGCTCCAGGGCCAGGGCGCGGCAGCTGCGCGCACAGGCCACGGAACGCCTGTGGTGGCGCCGGAGCAGCTTCGGCAAACTGGTGCTGAACAAGCAGCGGGGCGCCGTGGTGCTCCTGACCGGAACCCTGCTGATCTTCGGCGTGTACACCGTGGCCTACTTCGCCAAACCTGTCGGCAGGAACGCAGGCCTGCTGGAAGGAAAGACGGGCAACGGCGGGAAGGGTGGCCAGGGTGCAGTTGGCGAAACGAGTGGGTCGAACCAGCCCACAGACGCCCAGATTATGGCCGCCACGGACCTGTCCAGTGGCGCCGCAGGCACTGCCCTCGGAAAGCCCCCCGGCAGCGTCCCCACCAGCCCGGCAGGCACGGCGGCACCACCGCAGTCTGCGCCCGCCGCGGCCAGGACACCGCCGCCCTCTGCTTTTGCGAACGTTCCGGCCCCGCCTGAGGAGGCGCCGCCCGTCTTCAGCACACCACTGCCCAGCGGCAGCGCGCCCATGATCATCCCCGACAGCTCACCTGTCCCCACGCCCATTCAACCCCCGGCCTCCAGCGTGACCCTGCCCACCACCCCCACTCCGGCAGAGATGGGCCGCCCCATCGTTCTGTCGCCTGAGTCTGGCTCCAGCTTCGGCCAGGGAAGCACAGGCCGCGCCAGCAGTGGACCCGTCACAGGGGCCGCCAGCACTGGACGTACCGTTCAGGGCAGCACCCTTGCGGGCACCAGTCCCCCTGGCAGCGCAGGCGTCAATGGGGGCAGCAGGATGGCGGGCGCAGGGGCAGCACCGGCGGGACAGGTCGTGTACGCCAGTGGGCGCCGTGACACCAGCGCCGCTGCACCCAGTGCCGCGTCCAGCGTCGTGTACCGCACCAGCCGCCCCGTGACCCCTACCCCGGCTCAGGGGCAGCCCACCGCGGTTCCCGGTGGCACCGTGAGTGGTGAGCCCAGCGCCGCACCCACCCCCGCCCCTGCTGATTACTTCGGCGGCACCCCCGCTGTGGCGGGCACAGTGCCGGTCACGGAGGCGCAGGGAGTGGCCGATCCAGTGGGCCCAGCTGGCGGGGGCGTGGTGTACGCCGGCCGGGGGAATGCCAGTGCCCGCCCGGAGACCAACGTGATCTACACGGCCAAAGCGCAAGCGGGGGCGCCCACGACCTCCGCTCCGGGCAGCGGCAGGGATGCCACTCTGATGACCTCCAGCCCGTCCATCAACGACGCGTCCGCGCAGGAGTTCGCAACAACAGGTCTGCACCCTGTCTCTGCGGTCCCGGCCCGGCTGATCACGGTGCTGGAAGCGCCCCTCGGGCGGCCCGTCCCGGCAGTGGCGGAATCGGAGGCGGGGATCTGGGTGGGTACCGCGCAGCCCAATCCCGAGACCGGGCGCATGGACGTGCTGTTTGACCGTCTCATCCAAGGTGGCCGCACGTATCAGGTGCAGGCGCTGGCCTACGACCCGGCCTACCAGCTGGGGCTCAGCGGGGCCGTGCAGGACCGCTCACCGGCCTTCCTTCAGGACGTGATGCGCTCAGCCCTGAACGGCCTGAACACCTACGCGCAGGGCCTGGCCAGTGCCGGGCGCACCACCATCCAGGGCGGCGTGGCCGTGCAGGACCGCAACGCCCCGCCGCTAGCGGCCGTGCTCGCCGGGCAGATCGGGCAACTGTTCCAGCTACCGCAGGGCAACCAGAGCGTCATCCGCACCATGCGGATTGAACGTGACACGCCGCTCCTCGTCATGCTGGGCGTCTCGACGCCCCGGAATTAAGGGGCGGCCCTGCATGACTGAACCGCTGCGCCGCTTGAAAGACATCCTGACCGGACTGGTCCCTGGCCTGCGCCCCCCGCAGGCCCACCTGGGCTTCGACCACGGCCGTCCACTCGTTCTCACGCCAGGGCACCAGTGCGCCATGATCTCCATGGGCCCGCGCTCAGGGAAGACAGAGCTTGCCCTGCACGCGGCGCGCACGTGGCCAGGGCCGGTCCTCCTGGTCATGGAGGACCCGTCACACGATGCGGTATGGGAGGGCGACAGCTCCGGCTACCACCTGCCCAGGAACATGGTGCGCTTCTCTTTAAGAGAGCTGCCGCTGACCTCCCCAACTGCACTCACCAACTGGTTTGAGCATGACGCCCCGATCTCCCTCTCGGCGGGCCGCAAAGTCGTGCTCGACGCCAGCTGGAGTCAGTACCTGCAGACTGAACTCTCCCAGGGTCTTCAGACGCTGCTGCTCGAACTGGCCCACATGCTGGCCCACATGGGCGGGACCGGACGGCCAGCGCTGGTGCTGATTGACGGTCTCTACCACAACCTGCCTGCCATCGACTTCGCGGCCATCCGCAAGGCGGCCACGCTGGTCCCCAACCTCACGCTGATGGGACTGAGCCGGGTGGCAGGGCTCAACGACGTCTATGACTGGGTGGACCACCTGGAGTGGGCGGATTCCGTGCTGCTCGACGGCACCGGCGCGGCGGCGCTGCTGGGGCACGCAGGCCCCACGCGGCTCAATCATCTGGCGGACGTCGTGCAGACGGCGGATCAGCGCCCCAGCGCGGTGTACCTCAGTGCGGCCGGACCCCGGACCCTGAAGAAACGAGGTTGGCGGTACCTGGACGCGTACACACCAGCTCCCCCAACGCGCCCTTGACCCCTGTGCGCCCGCCCCGCGACCGGGGCAGGGAAGGTGTCATGATTTCGACCCTTGGCCGCGTGCGAAACGCCCTGTCCACTGCGCTCCCGTCATTCCAGGCAGATTCGCGCCCACGTGTCCTCCTGGGAAGGGCTCAGCCTGGGCTGCATGCCTCACAGAGCAGCGCAGAAGTCCCAGGCGCTGCCGCAGGCCCCCTCTTCCTTCCACCAGAGACGCGCTGCGGACTGATCATGCTGCCACGTCAGGGAGGCAAAAGCGGCCTGGCCCTTCGCGCAGCCCTGCACTGGCCAGGGCCGGTGCTTCTGGTGCAGGAAGACGGCTATATCGGGTATTCCGAGCAGCGCCGTTTCGGGCGGTACAGGCACCTCGACGCCCTTCCGTTCCGCCTGCGGGACATGCCTTCGACCGCACCCGGTGACTGGCTGACCTACGAGGCGCCGGTCTACCTCGCGGCGGGCCGCAAGGTGGTGCTCGATGCCAGCTGGGCTCAGCACCTGGGCACCACGCTCTCCGACGGCCTACAAGGCCTGCTGTACGAACTGACGCAGATAGAGCGCACCGGACGGCCGCTGCTCCTGGTGCTCGACGGCCTGGGCCACAACCTGCCCCACGTGGACCTGCTGGCCGTGCAGCGCGCCGCGGCCCGCATTCCCGAACTGACTTTGCTGCTCCTCACGCGTGACCTCGACGCATTGGGGCTTGAGACCTGGTGCGCCGCCGCCGATCAGGCTGACGCGGTGCTCCTGCACAGTGACGCCCTGACCTTCCTGGGGCAGATCCCTTACGGCCTGGCGGGCCTGGTGGATACCGCCTGGGGGCAAGAGGACACCACCCACTCGGTGTACCTCAGTGCCGGCACCAGCACCCTCGCGCAGCGCGAGTGGACCCGCTTCCCTGGCTACCGCTCCCCCTTTTCATTGCAAAAATAATTGCAGTCACTGCATTATATTTGATCATTTAGCCTTGAATACAATCGAAGTGAATTTTTCGGTCCGCTTTCCGGTGCCGTCCTGAACCACGAGATAGAGAATTGATTGACTTCCCTCGACCGGAACCACGAAATTATTTTGTATCCAGCGCCCAGCAACATAGCGGTTTCCATCAATCCATTCAACAAGATTAATCGGGATGACAGCTTCCGATAGATAAGCTCCGGGAGGAATAACAGAGGGCTTTTGCGCATTGGAGCGATCTGTATACTTGATACCAATATGCATAACGGGACTTGTCTTTCCGCCTCCATAAACAAGCGTGCTTTCATCCCAGATAATAAAAGCGTTCTCCTTACCATCATTGCGGACACCAAAATTAATCTGGTCAGGGCGAGGATCGAACTTGAGGAAAAGATCACCCGTTTTGCGAGTGAAGTCACCAGTTTTATTTCCTTCCTGATCATATGTATAAACTCCGAAATTCGTCCACGGGTTTTCATATGTTGTTGGCGCACATGCCGTTAAAATGACCAATGGGAGTAGAGCGCTGATTCTTTTCATTCTTTTCTCCTATATTTATATATCCAAAGATTCCAATAGCTTAATAGAATTCAAGCTAATGTGATTAACCTTGGCCAAGAGAGCAGTCTCACTACTGCCGGCGGCAGTCTATAAACAATTTTCTTCAGTGCGTTCGCAATTTGAGCACTCATGGGGGGGGGTAGCCCCCCATTGTAGATTGCTTCACAAAACTTCAGTTGCCAAATTGCCGCTTCGCACCTTGATTCGCGGGTCTTTGGTGCAGCAGTCAAGGTTCTGGTAAACCTTTGGCGCCGCCCGCCATCCTGCCCAAAGTCAGAATCAGCGCCAATTTGGCACACTATCAAATTATTCAGGAACTCAATAACGCTTATATTTGCCACAATAAACTAAGCACTACTTAGATATTCCATCAACTGATCGCCTAGTTTTTGGATAGAAATCTCCGCCATCACCAGGAAGCGCATTAAATTACAATGATAATCAATTCATCGTCCTCTGAATTGACTGTGTCCGGAAATCCGCGCCCGTATTTGAAGACGGCGAACCGGTAAATACTTCCTGGTCATTTGTACCCAAGTATAGCGTCTTCCCATCGGAACTAACCTGGACCCATGTTATATATGGGCTGGTGAGCCCCTTACTCGCCATGACCCACGAGCTTCCTTTGTCAACCGTCTTGTAGACTCCACCCGTGGTGGTAGCGTAGGCCACATTGGCATCAGATGGATCGAATTCAACATCTGTCACGGCGTAGGATTGCAGAAGGCTGCTCACAAACTCCCACGTACCTCCCCGGTCCAATGAGCGGTAGACGCCACCATCATTGGTCCCAGCGAGCAGACTGCTGCCATCCGGCGAAATCGCCAAGCACCGAACCTCCAAGTTGCTCAGACCGTTGTTCACAGCCTTCCAGTCCTGACCGGAATTCGTCGTCTTGTAGATCCCGGCGTGATTTGTGGCCAGGTAGACCGTCTGATCGTTGAGTGGATCGACACTCAGGTCAGTCCCCGAGGCATGTTGCAGGTTGACTGATGCCCACTGCCACGTCTGTCCACTGTTTTCACTGCGGTGCACGCCAGCAGGGGAGAGAGCGTACAGACGAGCAGTGTTCTGCCGGCTCGCCCGCAGCACCAGTGACGCTGCCCCCTGGCCATCCTGATTGAACGGGACGCGGCCTGTCCAGGACCATGAGAGGCCGCTGTCAGTGGAGGTGAGCACGTCGCCCATGCTAGTTGCCCCGTGCCAAATTGTGGCCGTCACGCCGTTCTGCGTCAGGGACTGCAGTGACGCAGTGTCAAGCTTCAGCCATTGGCTTCCTGTGGTTTCTGTGAGGTAAGGCTTGCCACGCCCATAGTATTCATCCGATGTGATTGCGAAGAGGCGTGAGGCCTGCGTCCGATCAATGACCCCTGCCTGACTGGGCTGGATGGTCAACCCGAGGTTGTTTCCAGCACTGCTGAATGTGTCCTTTGCTCCAGGGGCAGCCCATAATCCAGATCCCGTAGCGACAAGGACGCGACCATCCTTGTCCCTCAGCACCCGAACATTTCTCAATGGGTAATTATTTCCAGAAGGGTAGATCGGGTTTACGATGTCCGTCCAAGTGATTCCGCCGTCTAACGAACGACTGAGGCCTTCTATAGTATTATATGTATTTCCAACCTGCGATACTGGCAGTGGACGATATATCACGCTCGAATCACCCTCATCCGGGAAGGCATATTTCGAGCTAACAACTTTGAAAGTTGCCCCTGAGTCCTGGCTGATTGCCAAACCGTCTGGCCACTGGACATACATCACAGTAGGCTGAGGTTTGTAGAAGGTGAATAAAACCTTCGCATATTTTGGAATGGAAAGCGATGATTTTTTTGTCCACGTGGCGCCAAGATCACCACTAACGTAAAGTCCCGTTGTCCAAACCCCTGCAATATCGGCGCCCACAACCTGCATCAACTGCCCCGCGGGCGTGATTGCTTCGCCTTGAACACTAAATGCAGCTGGCGAGGCAAAAGGCTTGCCATAAGGCTGCCATGTTACCCCCTGGTCAAGGCTTTTCTCAGTAGCAGCAAAAATAGTCTTTGAGTAAGCACCCGAAATTGTCAGGTCATTGCCATATGAACGCTTTTTCCAGGTCTTCCCAGCATCACTCGAATAGATACCACCAATCACCATCAGATTAGGATTGGCCAAGTTCAGCTTCACTCGTTCACCGTCGAGGCTCGAATCCGTGAGCCTCTCCATCCAGTAAAGTCCGCCGTTTACGCTTTGATAGAGCGTATCATTACATGTCAGCCAGAGATTGTCTTTTGAAAAAGCCGCCAGCGTCACTTTAGCCGAAGTGCTGTAAAGCGCATTGCAGGCGGGAGCACTCGTGTTATTCATATAGACTGGTGCCCAGTTTTTTCCATCTGCCGAGCGGAACAAGCGTGCTTCATTCAAGCGTGTGCCAAATCCCCAGAACGTTCCGTCTGCGTCCTGGCCAAGATCACGTAACTGCAAAGGTCTGACTGGCTCGACAGCTTTCCAGAGAGCCCCAGAGAGCGCAGTACTACTCGCCGTTACCGTAAGAGACGCTGTTGTGGTTTTGCTACCACTCTTTACTGTGATGGTTGCAGTCCCTTCACCAAGCGCGCGCCCCTGACCACGGCTGTCTACGTTCAGGACACCGGGGTTGCTACTGATGTACGTATAGACCGCATCAGGAATAGGCTGCTGCGCGGAATCTAAAGCTTGAGCGGTGAACTGCACCGAAGATCCCCGTGGAATGCTACCGGTACCGGGTCCGAGAGTCAGGGTTTGAACCGTGACGCCCGTCTGCGTGACCGTGATGGTCATGGTCCCCTGTTTTCCGCTGGCAGCGTCGGTTGCACTGACGGTGGTTGTGCCGACACCGACTGCCGTCACAAGTCCGCCCGTGCTTACCGTGGCGACACGTGAATCCCCAGTTGTCCAATTAAAGGTACTCCCGATGACAGTGCTATTCGCGGCGTCGTACGCGGTAGCCGTGGCTTGTAGTGAGTCGCCTGGTGCCAAGTCCGCTGTTGGGGCCGATACCGTGACTCGGTCAACGATGTTGTTCAATGAGAGAACCACAGTATTCGTAGTCCCTGCAGTGATCTGTTGTTGAGTGGCGCCTTGTCCTAGTAATTTTCCCTGCCCATCGGCCTGATCATAGGCTCTAGCCGTGAAAATGGTCGTCCCCAGAGGTGCGCGGAGGGTGGCCTGAGAGGCGGGCCGGTTGATGGTGACTGTTGCGGCAACCACACCTGGACTGGCAGATGAAGCGGCAGTGATCGTGATGCTTTTGGCACTAGGACTCAAGGCCTGACTGGCTGCGTCAGGCCAGGTGATGTTGAACTGGACTTGTTCGGTCGTTGTGGCAGGAGGCTGTACAGGTCCGGGGGGAACTGGAGTGATTGGCGGCGATGAGTTTCCACATCCAGCTAAGCTTAAAGCCACGAAGAGGACGAAAATACGTTTCACGCGTCCAACATAGAACACTCATGTCCCTCATCCTTGCTCAAATGAGCGATAGAGCAGGGGCCGATCGAGCCTATAAGATGATTTATGGCTCCCTACCGGCGAATCTGGGACGCGCAGCGCAAGGTGCAGGTGCGTGAGCACCGGCTCGTGGCAGAGGCCACCCTGGGCCGCCCGCTCGCGCCGGGCGAGGTGGTGCACCACCTTAACGGGGACAAGGGGGACAACCGCCCAGAGAATCTTCAGGTGCTGCGCTCCCAGAGCCTGCACATGGCCCTGGAGCATCTGGAACGCAAAAAATCCAGCGGGCAGAGTCCGCTGTTCGATCCGCATGAGCTGCTGGGCCCACTCGACGGTTAGACATCCGCTGCGGCTTTCTTCCTGCCTCTGGATGCCGGAACTTTCGCTTGCAGCGGTTGCGGCATGTCCACCTCGCGGATCTCCAGGGGGTAGCGGTCATGGAGCGTCCGGAAGCGTTTCGCTTTGGGCACGAACACGAACAGACGCGACAGCTCCGGCCGGGTCCCGTCGAACAGCCGCCCGGCCAGCAGGCGGATGGAGTGCGAGTTGAACGACGTGGCCCGCGCACTCACGCACACCATCTTTCCGTCCGGGTCGGTCATCTGCGCGTGGGCGTTGCCGTACATACGCGGTTTGGGGTTGGTGTACCCTTCGGCCGTCAGGGCGGCCACGGCCCGCCGCACTGCCACGTTGTTCACCAGGGCCTGCACCGTGGGGTGGTACAGGTTGGTGAGGCCCACCGCCAGGCGCCCTTCTCGCGTCAGGTACAGGATCTGCCCGTACGGCGTGTCGATCTGTTCCGCGTAATGGCGTCGTTTGATGACGTTCAGGTTTGACTCCCCGAACGTCGTGTTGAAGTCATTCAGTTCACAGCCACCCCAGTCTGCGAGGTTCTGCAGGATGGCGTGAAGGTCGGCGTCTTGCATGCCGTCACATTACAGGCCCATGACCCGCCGCTGGTGCCTCATCTGGGCGTGACGACGGGTCAGTTGCCGCCACTGGGTCAGAACCGGAACTTCACCCCGAGTCTGGCACCCGGACTTACCCCGCGCTCCACGCCTGCGTCCAGGCCCGAGGCGTACCCGTGATTCGACAGGAAGTACCGCACGCCCAGCTCCCCGGTGAATGCGACGCTCTCATTGAAGGGGTAGTCCACGCCCACCAGGCCACTCAGGTAGGAGTCGGTCGCGTTCTCGGTGATCGCGCCGCGCCGCGGACTGAACGCCGCGCCCGCACCCACGCCGGCGTAGGGCGTGACGCCCTGAAAGGCGAATGGCCGCGTCAGGGCCGCTTCAGCCGTGAAGGCCTTCGCGCTGGGCCGGTAGCCTGCACTGACCTGCACGCCGAACCCCGCCACGGCGTTCTTCATGCCCAGGGTTGCTTCTCCCCCCACGCGCACTTCGCTGCTGACCGGTGTGGTGGCGGTCAGGCCCAGGTACAGGTTGCGGGGCTGTGACGCGTTTTGCTGGGGCTCTCCGGGAGCCTTCTGCGCGGGTGGGAACGCTGGGGTGGTGACAGCTGGCGTGACCGGCGCGGCGGGCGCCGACACCTGGGCCTGCGCCACGGTGGGAGCGGGCGCCGGGACGTTCGCCGCCCGCTCCGTTTCCAGGGCGGCCACGCGGGCCTGCAGGGCCAGGTACTCGCCGCGGGGCACCGTCCCGTCGAGCAGCGGCGCCGTGGCCAGCACAGCCGCCTCCACGGCATCCAGGCGGGCCCCCACCAGTGGCGCCTGCCCCTCGATGGTGGACAGTCGGGCGTCCTGGTCCCGGTTCTTCGCTTCAGCCACGTTCAGCCGGGCACTGAGGGTCAGGATCTCAGCCGTGACCTCTTCGAGCCCCCTGGCGATGGCCTGCATGTCGGCAGGGGTCAGCTGCACCTGCGACAGCGTGCCACTGGTGAGCAGGCGGTACAGGAGGGTGGCCGCTTCGTAACGGGTGAGGGGCGCCTGTCCACTGAAGCTTCCATCAGGGAAGCCCTGCAGGAGGCCCCGGCCCATCAGCACGCCGATCGCTTCCCGCGCCCAGTGGCCAGCCGGGACGTCGGTGATAGTGACACTGGCCGCAGGGGTGGGCACCAGGGTAACCGCAGGGGTGGTCTGGGCGCTGGCCGCGCCGAGCGCGAGGGCAGCAAGAAGGAGGGTGGTTCGCATGGGCACCTCATCAGGAATTCCGGTGGGAAGGTTTGGATAACCTTTCCGAGCGGAGCGGGAAGGAGCAGACGGCATCCGGGTCACTCCAGGGTGACGGTCTGAATGAAGGTCGTGGCGTTGCCCGCGGCGTCGGTCGCGGTGACGGTGATGGTGACCGGGCCACTGGCGCCGCCCGCGCGCAGCTGCGCGCCGGTCAGGGTGAGGGTGTTGCCGCTGCCCGTGCCGCCCTGGTCGCTGGTCAGGGTGACGCCGCCGCTGCCGGGCGTGCGGTCGGCGCGCAGCGGGTCGGTGCCGGTGAAGGTCAGGACCGTGCTGCCTTGGATCCTGGCTCCCTGCGGCGCGCTGCCCGTCACGACAGGGGCCGTGAGGTCCACGTTAAACGGCCCGGCGACCGTGCCGGGTGGCACATCGACGCGGTTGCCGAGGCGGTCACTGATCACGTCCACGCGCAGCGTGTAGCCGCGCGCCTCGGGCAGTTCACCCGCGGCGCGTACGTCGCCCAGCACCGGCAGACCGCGCAGGTACGCGCTGAGCTTCACGGGGTTCAGGCCCACGCCGGCGTCCGTGAAGCTGGCCTGGAAGGTGGCCGTGCCGGGCAGTTCGGCGTTTTCACCAACGAAGAAGGCCGGGCGGCCGGGAACGGTCGCGGTGACGCCGCCGTTCGCCTGGGGCGCCTGATCGTCCACCCGCAGCGGCACGGTGATCGGCACGGCGCCGGAGGGTGTGGTGACGGTGGCCGTGACGGTGATGGGCTGACCGGTGAGGACCTGGCGGTTGATGTCGTTGTACGGCAGGGTCGCGCTGAGGCCCTGGCCCACGATGGCCCCCTGACTGACGCTCCAGGTCACGGGCGTTCCCTGCTCGACGGGGCCGGTGAGCGTGATCGTGACCGCGCCGCCGCCGTAGACGGTGCCCTGGTCACCCGTGAGGTTATTGCCGCTCACCTGGGCCGTGATGCCCTGGGTGGGGGGGTTGCCCTCGGTGATTTCGGTCGCGGCGCCGCAGGCCGTGACCAGCAGGGCCAGCAGCAGCAGAGGGTAGTTTTTTGCGGACGTGTTCATTTGGCAAACCTCCAGGCGGATTCGAATTGGGACTGCACGCTGGCGGCCACGCCAGGGCCGCTCACGACCTGATACCCGTTACCCCTGGCCACGATCAGGCTGCCGCCCGCCACGGCGACGGCGCCGGTGATCCTGCCGGGGAAGGCCCTGACCACACCGCCCGCCTGCTGCACGGGCGCGAAGTAGGCCAGGCTGTCCTTGCCGGTCAGCACACGGACCCGCAGGGTCCCCACTTTCAGGCGCTCCAGCACGGTTTTCTGGAACAGCCGCCCGGGGAATTCGCTGCCCAGGATGAGTACCTCGCCGGTCAGCAGCGGCAGCAGCTGGGTCTCGGTCATGACGGCCGCTTTGACCTGGGGGGTGCCGGGCGGGGGCTGCGCGGCCGCCAGGGTGGCCAGCAGCAGCGGCGCGGTGAGCAGGTGGTTCATGGAACTCCTCACCGCACGACCGGGCCGTAATCGAAAGCCGGGGTGCCGCTGACCCGCGGAATGTCGTAACCCTCGGGCACGCTCGTCCAGGTGTAGTGCACGCGGTAGTTCAGGAAGGGCAGGTGGTAGGGGGGTACCAGCACGCCGGTGGGCACGGGCACCTCGTGGATACCGCTGAAGTCCACGTAATGGTCGATGGCTCCGGCGAAGAAGGTCAGGGTGCGCAGCGGCCTGGCGGACAGCGGCTCCGGCAGGATCGCCGCGTCCAGCTGGTTCCAGGTCTGGAACCACGTGGCGTACCCGAACAGATCGTAATAGACGGGATTGCTGGGCCCGAGCGTGCGCTTGAACTCCTCGAACTTCCACACGCCGGGCGGGGACCCCAGCAGGTCCTTTCGCCCCGGCAGGGAGAACACGTCCAGAGCCGGGAGTCGCTTCACGCTCTGGAAGTAGTACAGGGGGCTGGTGGGCCGGTACACGTCCCCCAGGGCGTCCCCGGCCCGCTGGGCCAGGTCGGTGAACTGCGTCAGGCTCACGTCCTGGTTCATGACGGGCGCGACCATCGCGCCCTGACCGGGCAGGTGTGCATTCCACGGCAGCATGAACAGCCCCCGGCGCCTGGGCGGCAGCATCTCCGCCAGGGCGTCCGCCTGGTACTGGGGGTAGTACACGGTGGCGGCGTGCTGCATGGCGTCGAACACCCTGCCTTGCGCCTCTCCCATGTTGAAGTAGATGGGTGCCACCCCTGGGCCCGTCACAGCGTCGTTGCCCTGCAGGCAGAAGGTCCGGACACCGAAGAAGTACGTGCAGCCGCCCGGCAGGTACATGAAGTTGACCTTCCAGTGCAGGCCATCGCAGAAGTCCCCTGGAGGCACCTGCGGCAACGGCCAGTAACTGTCCAGGTGCAGGTCGTTCTCTGGGGTACTGGTCGGGATCCTGCTGGCCAGCACATCTGGAACGTCGCTGCGGTCCACGGTGGTCCTGACCGTGGCGGGCCTGGTGTCCAGGCCGCCCATGCCGAGGCCAAGCCAGCAGTGGACGGGCACCATGGAGGTGTTGTTCAGGTTCGTCTGCGCCCGCCACCAGTAGCGGTCCTCGAAGCGCTGCCAGGCCCTGCGGATGCCGGTGGCCGCGTCCTTCGACTCGCTCTCCAGGGACAGGGGCACCGTCCACTCGTACTGCGGGCAGCTGACGGCGCCGCCGGCGGGCGCCCTGCCCTGCTGCTGCTGCCTGCAGGCGGCGGCGTTCTTCTGCCACTCCGCCTGCTTCTGCACGTTGATGACCTCCAGGATGGGCCACTTGCCTCTGGTCAGCACGCCCAGGCGCTCGTCGGGGAACGAGAACACGTTCCTGCGGGTGTAGGTGGGGGGCGGATCGTTCCGCGTGCCGGTCAGCAGGGAGGGGTCCACGTCTTGGAGAGAGGGCATTGGGGGGAGAACCGGCAGGGTGGGCAGGGTCGGGCTTGACCCGCCCCACACGTCACGCACGCCGGGCAGCGCGGGCAGGGTCGGCAGACCCGGCAGGGTGGTCAGACCGGGGATGCCCTGCGCACCGGCACAGGCGGCGCAGCAGGCCAGCGTGAGGGCAGTGAGGCGTTTCATGTCACTGCGCCTGGGTGGTGGTCTCCAGGCGGCTCAGGGCGCGGCCGTCCCCGGCCAGCCACGTTACCCGCACGGCGTCGCCTGCGCGCAGCTTCAGGCCCAGATCCAGGTTCAGGCGCTGGGTTTCGCCCGCGTCCACTTCCAGGTCCTCGGCCTGCACCTGCACGCGCCGCCCGTCCACCCACAGCTGCAGGTCGTCCGCATTGAGGGTCACCGCGCCCGTGCCGGTGTTCTGCACGCTCAGGGTGAGCGCGTCTGTGGCCTCTCCGGTCGTGACGGCCGCGGTCAGCCCAAGACGCAGGGGGCTGACCGCAGCGGCGACCGCGCCTGCACCCTGTCCCTTCAGGTCCTGGATGCGCGTGAGGGCCGTCACCAGATCGGCCCGGGCGGCGTTCAGGGCGGCGTCACTGGCAGCCTGTGGGATCACTGTGAGCGGCGTCCCCGGCGTGGCCGTCAGCTTCAGGGTGGCCGGAGCGGCCACTGTGGAGGCCGTCTCCGGTGCGGCGGCCTCGACGTCCACGAAGACGTACTTGCGGGTGCCGGTCCTGGCCTTGCCGTCAATCACCAGGGTCAGGGGCAGCACGCGTCCACCCGTGATGACGGTGATGGTGGCTGTGCCCGTGGTGGCCAGCGCATCGAGCAGGAGGTACCGGTCCTGGGGCGCGTCCGGCACGGTGGCCCTGAACAGGCCCGTGTTGCTGCCGCCTACCAGATCAATGGCCTGGGGGAACGCCAGCACCACCTGGTAGGACGGGCTGAGCGTGATCGTCCGCCCGTTCACCTCGGCGGCGCTGGCGGAGACCTGCACCACCAGCGGCACACCGGCCGCACTGACCACCCCGCCACTGACCGCTGCGACCAACAGAACTGATATAAGTTTTCTATATAGTTGCATAGCGGGATGGTAACAGATTACTGCCCAGGACGGGCGGGAATCCAATTTCCAGAGGGTATTAGGGTCTGTAGGCCAAGGTCAGGAGTGGAACGACGAGGTGTATATTCTTCCGCTGTGGCGCGAAGAAATCAGCGATGAGCAGTGGGCACGTCTGGAGCCTCTCTTACCGCCTCTGATGGGTTGGGGACGACCCTATCTGGCCCACCGGCTGATTGTCAGTGGCATCATCTGGGTACTCCGCACGGGCGCGCCCTGGCGTGACGTTCCAGAACGGTTCGGGAAGTGGACGACCGTGTCCAGTCGCTACAGTCGCTGGACCGCCCAAGGCGTATGGCAAGCGATCTGGGCATCATTGCAGCGTGAGGGGGACCGAAACGGTCAGCTGAATTGGTCCATGCACTTTGTCGATCAAGAGTTTCCGCGTCCCTTGGAGGCGTGTGCCACACGACATCATGAGGGCGCAGAGGAAGAGAAACGTCGGTCAGCACGTCGTTTTCCCCGTTGCGTCCTGGAGGGAGTTTTTAGCCGTGACCTGCGCTTCTCTGCCGGAACAGCCCGAAACCGAGCGTCTGGTGACTGACATCTTTCAGTTTTCGAAAAGGACGTCCAGCACGGCTTCTGACCTCAGAATGAGGGTGTGAAACAGAAGATTAACCGCGCTGGACAGCTTTATTCTGACATGTTGACTGCCTGCTCCCGTAAGCAGCATCGAGACAACATGCAGGTGGTGCTCAGCTGCTTCCTTGAAGCCCTTGGGATATCCCGCTCCTTGGTACGGCAGATGCCGCTCGTGATGCCCCCAGGCCCGCTTCGGACCTGCGTCGTAGACCGGAATGATGATGCAGTCGAGCGTCTGCCGATCAGTCAGCAGCGTCACGACGTGGTAGATGATGGCCAGGTCCAGATGCAGGGCATCGGTCTCCTCCTCCGGGACAACCTGCAGCAGAAACGCCGCTTCTGTAAGTGCGGCCGGACGCTGCTGCGGCGCACATCGTGTGGCCAAATCCACTACCCGCTGAGCACTGTCCAGCAATGGGTGAGATGGAGCGCGTGACGCCCATCGCCGCAACATCCCCTGCAGTTCTCCTAGACACAGCGCAGCGTTCACTTCTCGTTCGCTCAGTTCTGGCATGGTCTTGGCTCTGTTGTCAGACATTCCGATGTTTACCATCCATCTTGTTGAAATAGAGCATAGCCTCCCCCCTCGACCGTCTTTACAGTCGAGCGAATACCCTGGCAGGTACAAGCAGCGCGTCTGACCCCCGTCTTCGAATTGAGCCCTCAAGGTGATCGCCCAGTAGACTGCTGCCCCCCACGGTTCACTTGGTGTAGTCAGCATCCTCAATCCGTCCCGGTTGCGGTGAGTCCTGGTCTTGACGCGGGAGGGACACCCGGCCCGCGTGACTGCTGGTGCCCGCATCGCCCCCCGCTGAACGTCCCTCCCCGCCCCCGCAGGAACGAACCACGCAGCGACCACCATGCGAGACGCGCCCCACCGCACCGGGGCGCGCGACCTTTGGAGGCAGCATGAGAATCCCAGCGTTCGATGGCCTGCGTGGCGTCCTGGCCCTGGCCGTGGTGATCAGCCACGTGTCCGCCCTGACATACGTTCCCTGGGTGGCCCCCGCCCGCCCGGACCTGTTCGGGTACCTGACGTGGCACCTGGGCGCGCCGGCCGTGGACGTGTTCTTCGTGCTGAGCGGGTACGTCGTGGCCCTGAGCTGCGCGCGGTACCCGGGCGTCTGGGCGTTCTACGCCGCGCGGGTGCGTCGCCTGTACCCCCTCGCGCTGTTGGGCGCGCTGCTGGGCCTGCTCGTGGCGCGGCCCGTCGCGGCGTTGATCCCTGAGCACGTCGCGCCGGGCGGCCTGCTCCCCTTCCTGCGGGAGGGCCTGCACGGGATCGACGTGATGGGCGCGCTCACGCTGGGCCTGGGCGGCTGGTACGACGCCAACCGCCTCAACCCGCCCCTGTGGACGATGGCCGTCGAGACGTACGCGAGTGTCCTGATGCCGCTGATGGTCGTGTCCGCCCGCCGCCTGGGCTGGCGGGCCCTGATCCCGTGGCTGCTCGGCAGCGCGCTCCTCACCCCGCTGTTCTGGCCGGTGCTGCTCATGCCGGCGTTCCTGCTGGGCGCGCTGCTGGCCCTGCGGCCCGTCACGCTCCCCCGACCGGCGCTCATTCCCGTGCTGGTGGTAGGCACCGTGACGCTGCTGATCCGGCACCTGCTGGGCAGTGACGACGCCCTGCTGCGCTGGCCCGCGGCGCTCGGGGCGGGCCTGGTGCTGCTGGCCGTGCGTGACCTGAACCCGGCCGGGCTGCTGTCCGGCCCGGCGCAGTGGCTGGGCGAGAGGAGTTTCGCGCTGTACGTCACGCATTTTCCCGTGATGGTCGTGTTCGTGTGGCTGCTCGGCCCGGCGCTGGGCGTCCGCGCGAGTGCGCTGCTGGCCGTGCCCGCGTGTCTGCTGGTCGCGCACGCCGTTCATGCCGTCAACGTGCCCTTCTTCCGCCGCGCCGCGCGGCGCGTGTCCCCTGGAGTGTCATGACCCTGAAGACCCCGTTCATCCCGACGCCGTGGGGCCTGTCCATCACGGCCGAAGAGCTCCTGCCCGGCGTGACGTTCGTGCAGACCCCCTCGCACGGCGGGTACCACCTGAACGCGGCCGTGAACGCGCGCCCAGCCGCGGCGCGCGTGATGATCCGGCAGGCGTTCCCGCACCTGGAGTTGCCATGACCCTGACGCTCTTCGAGGTGGGGGCGCGGCAAGTGCAGGCCGGGGCGTTCGAGGCGGCCGGGGGGACGCTGCGCGCGGCGTACGCGGCGCTGGGGACGCCCGACCGGGCGGCGTGCGCCGCGCTGCTGCCGCTCCTGGATGACCTGACGCTGGTGGGGCAGGTGGACGCGGCGCTCCTGCCGGGCACCGTGACGCTGCTGCGGGCCGTGCGGACGCACGTGCAGGGGCAGCGGGCGTGCTGACCCTGCTCGTGGTGTACGTGGGGGCCCTCGCGGGGCTGGGTGGGTTCTGGCAACTTAACGCAGGTAGGCTGGTGAGCTGTGACTGATCGGAAGCCCTACCGCCAC